>JAFPQL010000178.1 GCA_017414145.1 Oscillospiraceae bacterium
AATCCAAACTACAGTTTTTGGTCGAGCTTTTTTCAAAAAGCTCGTTCTTAGGGCAGAGCCCTAAGTCGCCGCCCGCAGGCGGCGAAATACCCCGCACTGCAAAAGGGGACGCCCTGCGACAGAGGGCGTCCCCTTTTTCGACAGAATGAGACTGTAAATCACACGGTTTACATTCTGTTCGTCTATATAAGCGGTGCAAAAAAAACAGACCGCAAACGGTACATTTGCGATCTGTTCTTCTGTAAGAGTCGAGGTGACAGGACTTGAACCTGCGGCCTCTGCGTCCCGAACGCAGCGCTCTACCAAACTGAGCCACACCTCGATGGAATCCGGATCGGCAGGAAATCTACGGTTTTCTCTCCCGACCGCCTAGCTATTATATCACAAAGAACGGGAAATGTCAAGAGGAAATTTCGCAATTTGCAAAAATTATCGAAAATCACAGTTTACCCCTTGAAATTTTGCGGGATATGTGTTATAATGATAGCGGCTTCTAAAGAAACCGATCTGGAATTCCGGATTATAGGTGTGCGGGCCCTGTGCAGCAAAGCACCGTGAACCATGTCAGGCGGGGAACCGAGCAGCATTAAGCGGATCGCTTGGCGTGCCGCAGTCAGCCTGCACACCTATGCTCCGGAATTTTCTGTATTCTGTAATTGATGCGCTGATGCGGAGGAGGGCTGCCCTATGGTCGATCGGTTCAGACGCCTGATTCGGCAGCTCCTTGCTGCGGCGCTGCTGGCTTCTCCGCCCGCCGTGCTGATCGACGCCGTCGGGCTGATGTTCTTCTCGTCACACGGGCTGCCCGCCCGCGTCCGCGAGGGCTATGAAGCCTCGTTTCTCTTTGCGCTGTTCCTGCTGGTGTATCTGATCTGCTTCGCGGTGGTGTGCTTCATCCTGCGCAGACAGCTTGTCCACGCCTTTTCCCGCATTGATGCGGCGCTGGTCGGCAAGGCCTTCGGCGGCTTCGGCAAGCGCGACCGGCTTTTCTGCCGTGCGATGCAGGAGTGTGCCGGCGGCGAGGTCCGTCAGGCGCTCGATCATTTCCTCGCCGTGCAGGATTTTGAGATGAGCCGGGAGGAGAGCGGCGTGCTCGCATTTTACATCGGCCGCTGCTATCAGCTGCTGAAAACGCCCGCCAACGCCGCCTATCACTTTCAGCGTGCGCGGGAGAACGGTTTTTCGCAGCCCCATGCCGTGCTGTTTGAAGCGCGGTGCTGTGAGCAGTCCGGCGACTATGACCGCGCCTTTGCGCTGTATCAGACGCTGCTCTCCGAGGAGCTGCCCTATGACTTTGACCATGTCTATGCCGATGTCGGCTTTCTCTACATCCGGCAGAATGCCCCGCGGGAAGCGGCACAGTGGTTCCGCCGCTCGCTGGACAAGGGCGTCTGCGTGCCGTATGCACTGAGCGGAATGTCCGTTGCCGCGCTGCTGGCGGGACAGTTCCCGCAGGCACAGGCACTCCGGATGCGTGCGCTGCTCAGCGGCGTGGAGGCACCCGATGATTTCAAGGCGGTCTATGACCGCACACTTGCGGAATGCAAAGCGCAGCATCCCGACTGGGACTGGACGCTGCCGCAGACCGCACCGCCCGAAGCCGATCTGACCGTTCCCGACCTGCCGGACGCGCCTGAACCCGAAGCACCGGACAAGCCTTCCGCGGAGGACGCGCAGGAGGAAGCCGCGGCGGATCTGCCCGCGGAGGAGGACGGAACGGCGCAGCCGGATGAACCGGCCCCTGCGGACGGCGGGGCGCCCGTTCCGGAGAATGAACCGGATGACAGCGAACCGGATATGCCCTGACTTTTGCCGAAAGGAGCAGCGCGATGGCTGCATACGAAGCACTGTATCGCAAATGGCGGCCGCAGTCCTTTGATGACATCGTGGCGCAGCCGCACATCACCAGAACACTGAAAAATCAGATTCTGCGCGAAAAAACCGCGCACGCCTACCTGTTTACCGGCTCACGCGGCACGGGCAAGACGACCTGTGCGCGCATCTTTGCCAAGGCGGTCAACTGCCTGCATCCGAAGGACGGCAATCCCTGTCTGGAATGCGAGATCTGCCGCGACGCCGATGCCGGCGGCCTCACGGACCTCATCGAAATCGACGGCGCGTCCAACAACGGCGTCGATGAGGTGCGCGGTCTGCGCGACAACGCCGCCTTTCTGCCGGTGCGCTGCAAATACAAGGTCTATATCATCGACGAGGTTCACATGATGTCTGCCGGCGCCTTCAACGCGCTGCTCAAGATGATCGAGGAACCGCCCGCGTATGTCAAGTTTGTCTTTGCGACGACCGAGATTCACAAGGTGCCGGCGACGATTCTGTCGCGCTGCCAGCGCTTTGATTTCCGCAGAATTCTCCCTGCCGACATTGCCGGCAGAATACAGTATATCGCCTCGCATGAGGATTTCACCGTCACCGATGCCGCCGCGCAGCGCATTGCCGTGCTGTCGGAGGGCGGAATGCGTGACGCGCTGAGTCTGCTCGACCAGTGCGCTGCCGTTTCGGACGAAATCGGCACGGAAACCGTCGAGGAGGCGGTCGGTGTCGCGGGTACGGAGTCCGTCTTTGAGATTCTCCGCGCCGTTGCGGCGCATGATGCCGCTGCCGCGCTGGAGCGCATTGATCTGCTCTACCGGCAGTCGAAGGACATGACGCGCTTTGCGGATGAAATTTCCGCGCAGCTCCGCAGTCTGATGCTGCTGAAATCGGCACCGGATGCCGCTGCGCTGCTGGACTGTATGCCGGACGAGCTGGAAACGCTCCGGAATCTCTCCGGACAGATGACGCTCGGCGCCGTACTGGAGGCACTCGCCGCCGTGCGCGCCTGCTGCGACCGGATGACCCGTGCGGGGAACCGCCGCATGGAGCTTGAAATGACGCTGATCCGCCTGTGCAGCGATCTGCGCGCACAGCAGGGCGATGCGTCCGCACTGACCGAGCGCATCGCGGCGCTGGAAACGGCGCTGGAGAACCTGCGTCAGACCGGAATTCCCGCGCAGCCTGCCGCTGCGGCCCGTCCGCAGAGACAGCACAGCGCCCCCGCACAGAATTTGCAGGTGCAGGGCAAAACCGATACCGCACAGTATACGCCCGTGCGCGACTGGCAGAGTGTGCTGGAGCGCTTCCACGAGGCGAACCCTTCCGTTTCGGGACTGCTGCAGGGGTCGGAGGCCTATGTCATCGAGGACCGGAACATTCTGCTGATGATTGTCCGCAGCCGGCTCTTCAAGGAGCTGTTCTCGGCAAAGGACGCCGCGGCGCTCGGCGCTGCCGCACAGCAGGTGCTGGGCAGAAAGTTTGCCATCCGGTATAAGTGCGTCGAGACGGAGGAGGAAAAGACCGCGCCGGCCGATGTACTGCTGCAGCGTGCGCGTTCGCAGGGCATCGAGGTCGCGGAGCAGAACAATCCGTAATCACTGTTTGTAAGCTGCATCGCAGTTTATCATAATCGCCGTTCATACGGCAAAATTTCATTGAATGTAAGGAGTAATCAATATGAAAGCGAGAGTACCGAAGCAGTTTCAGGGCGGCGGACAGGACATGAACGCCATGATTCATCAGGCGAAGAAAATGCAGGATCAGATCACCGCGCTGCAGGAGGATATTGAGCAGCGCAGCTTTTCGGCAACTGCCGGCGGCGGCGCCGTGACCGTCACCGTGACCGGAAAGAAAACGCTCCAGTCGATCGAGCTGAAGCCGGAGGTCGTCGATCCGGAGGATATCG
>JAFPQL010000179.1 GCA_017414145.1 Oscillospiraceae bacterium
CAGTAGACATCGCCCGCGGTGCTCTCTCTGCCGCACTTGGGGCAGTAGAAGCCGTGGCTGCGCTGCATACTGCGGTTGACCTCGGACATCGCGTTGCGCAGATCCGTGATTCTGCCGATCAGACCGTTGATCTGCTCCATCGAGCTGACGCCGTTGACGGCAGCCTCATATTCGGCCATACCGAGCATCCGGTACGCCTCGTTCAGCTTTGAGCGGAGCTTGGCGCGCTCAACATAGCTTCTGGAATTGCCGATTGCGTCTGCGGTACGCTTCGTTGCGGTATCAAACGCCGAGCGCAGACCTTCCATTGCTTCATCCAACATGGGGATCAGCCTCCTTCACAGTGGTTTGATAAAAGTATATGCTTTGGACAGGAAAAACTTGCTTACTGCTCGAACTTCCAGGGCGAGCCCTTGCGGTCATGCTTGACATCGGAAGCCCGCGTCATGTTCATCATGATGATGAACAGCACGACATTGACGAGACAGATTGCGCCGCAGACCGTGGCAACGATCCAGAACTGCACGCCGAAGAAGATCATCAGGCAGAAAGCGATGATCTGGGCAATCGCGCAGAAGAAGGTGATGCGCTTGATGAGCGTCCACTTCTTGTACGCACCCTCGTACTTGGAGATGTTGGCGCCGATGTAGTTCTGGGTGAATTTCTGCCAGCCGGACTGTTCGCCCTTGATGCGGACGGCGGCTTTCTTGCTCTTGCTGCCGAGGAAGATGCCCCAGATCAGGTCGCGGATGATGGCGTAGTTGATGAGCGTCAGGCCGACGGGGATCAGGGCGAGCAGGATGGAGCGGGGATCAATATAGGGCATTGTTTTTTACCTCCGAATGCGTTTGTTTTGATATGTTTTCCGCACCGTTGCGATGCGGGAAAAACCGGATGGGGGGAGCGGCTTACCGCTTGAGGAGCTTTTTGGCGGTTTCCACCAGCGGACGGAAGTTCAGCGCCGCCAGGACGATCAGTCCGAGTGCGAGCCAGACCGGCACGACAAACCGGATATGCTGGTTTGCCGGATTCATCGGATCGGTTCGCTGTACGGCATAGCACATCACGAGCAGAATGCCGAGGTTGACCGCGAACCGGCCGTGCTGCACGCGGAACGGCACAAAGCGCCGCGTGTCGATGATGCGGATGAGATAGCAGACAAAATAGCTCGCCAGCGTGGCAATGATCGCGCCGTGGACGCCGTATTTCGGAATCAGAACCGCATTGAGAATCAGATTGAGGACGGCGGCCGCAAGGCTGGACCAGAGACTGTTTTTCGTGTGCTTGGTGACGGTGTAGATGCTCGACAGGAACTGGTCATAGCACATCAGCAGCACGGCGATGACCAGCAGCGGCGTGTAGAGATAGGCGCGCTCGTAGGCGGCATCCTTTGAGGTCTTGATGAGAATGGCGGACAGCGGCCGGTCGAGCGCGATGATGGCGCCGGCAGCGAGCACGAGCATGGCCTGATAGGCCTCATAGACGGTCGTGTAGAACCGGCTGCGGTCACGGGAATCATTCTCGGCGATCGCGCTCATGTTCCACGCCTGATAGAAAATGGACGACACCATGGAGATCAGGTTCGGGATTTTGGTTGCGGCGCCGTACACGCCCGCATCCGATTCCGAGACCAGATGCCGCAGGAAAATGCGGTCGGAAAAGCCGGTGATGAGCCAGAGGACGGCGGCGGGAATCAGCGGGAGCGCGAAGCGCAGCATGACGGAGAGCAGCTCCCTGTCGAGATACTGCTTTGCGAGGAAGCGCTTGTGTCCGGCAATCCACCAGACGGTCATACCGGAGATCAGGTCGGAGCAGATGTTCGAGAGCATGAAGCCGGTGATGCCGAGCTTCAGCCAGCCGACCAGCACCATATTGAAGAGCAGAAAGATCAGCGTGCAGAAGATGCCGTCGGCGGCATAGAGCCGGACGAAGTTCCGCGCCCGCGCAAACTGTGTCGAGAGCTGCCGGAAGCAGGAGCAGAGCACATAGAACACCAGCAGCGGAACATATCTGCGGATGTCGCCGTACAGACAGAGCAGCGGTGAGAGCAGCACGAACGCGGCGCCGCCGAAGAGCATGACCGTGACGGCATTGGAAAAGACGGATTCCCGTTCGTAGTTCTTGTCCAGCCCGTAGCGGATAATGGCGTCGGCGATGGAAAAGCTGACCATCGGAATCAGGAGGTTCGCGCACATCTCCAGAACTTCTTTGGTGTTGAACTGCCCGCTTTCGAGATTTGCCGTGTAGAGCCGTGTCAGCAGAAAGGCGAGGATTTTCGAGCCGAAGCCGCCGATTGCGAACACGATTGTATTAGACGCGAGTTTCTTGTACTTATTCATGGATCATTCCTTTTCAGAACAAAACAGATATACAGTATCTATTATACCAGAAATTCGCAGTTTCGTCAACTGTTTTCGGGCAGTCGGCCGCGGTTTTTTTGAAAATTGCAGAAAAAGCAAAAAAGCTATGTGAAGATACTCCACATAGCCGCAAACAAGAAAAAAAGAAAACAACTCAAAAGGGGGATTTGGGGGATTAGAAACAAGGTTGTTTCAACCTCGCTGTTATTATAACGCATAAAACTAAAGAAAATGCAGAATTCGTATGAATATTCCGTGAACCAACAGAAAGAAAATTGTGAATTTGGTGAATATATTGAACAATAGATGCTGTCGGATTGTCCCTTCTTCCTGTTTGTTTTGATCGGAATGCCCCGATTGCCTTGACATCCGCGCACAGACTGTGGTATGATTAGCATGGTGCATAATGCCCGATACAGAATCAGAATCAGGGGGTACCTCATATGAAATCGAAACGACACAGACTGACGGCGGCGCTCTCCGCACTGGCCGTTCCGGCGGTGCTGGCGGGGCTTTTGCCGCCTGCCGCACTGCGCGCATCCGCCGCGTCCGCGAACTGGAAGTTTGACTTCGGCAGCGGCGGCGTCGAGAACGGCTACACGGGCGTTTCCGCTTCCACCGGCTACGATGCGGGGCGCGGCTACGGCTTCTCCTCCGGCACGAGTGTTTCGGATGTCGGGGCATCGGGGCGGGGCGCGCTGAGCGATGCGGTGCAGTTCAAGAATTCCGCGCCGACCGGCCGCTACACCTTCTGCGCGGATGTTCCGGACGGACTCTATCAGGTGTCGGTGTGGCTCGGCAACACGAACCGTACCAGCGTGGCGATCGAGGGAATGTATCAGATCATGAACATGACCGGAAACAACGCCTACCACACGCTGCAGGTGCCGGTCACGGACGGTCAGCTCAATATCTGCGCCTGCGAGGGCAAGGCGGGATATGCCTTTACGATGTCCGCACTTGAAATCAGGCAGATATCGTCCCAGACGCACACCAATCCGACGATCTGGGTCTGCGGCGACTCCACCGTCTGCAACTATTATCCGCTTGCCAATTCCGATCAGGGCGCGCAGGCGGGCTGGGCGCAGATGCTGCCCGATGTCGTGGACGGCAGCCAGTGGCAGGTCATGAATATGGCGACCGGCGGACAGTACGCAAGGGGCTTTGTCGATGCCGGACAGTTCACGGTCATCGAAAAGAACGGACAGCCCGGCGATATCTATGTGATCTCGATCGGCATCAACGACAGCAATTATTCCAACGAAACCGAATACTATAACTATGTCACCGACATGACCAAGCGTGCGGCAGCCAAGGGAATGCGCGTCGTGCTGGTCAAGCAGCAGGGCAGAGACGCGGATATCAACCGGAACCCGAAGCTCCCCGGACGCTGGTACGGCAGCGCGCTCGACCGCGTGGGACAGGAGCAGGGCGTGCAGGTCATCGACCTGTTCAACCTCTGGCAGGATTTCCGCATTTCGATCAGGGACAGCAATCCTTCGCCGTATTATCTGAGCGGCGACGATCTGCACATCAACCGCCGCGGCGCGCTGAAGCTCGCGGAGCTGGTCGCGGAGCAGCTCTTTGACGGACAGAGCTACGGGCAGGAAGGGGAGTCCTTCAAAAGCGGCACGCAGGTCATGTTCCGCAATGTCGAATCGGGAATGTACCTGACGGTCGAAGACGGTACGGCGGCAGCCGGCACGAATGTTTCGCAGAGCGCCGACGCCGTTCCCGCCGACCGGAACACATGGAAGCTCGTGTCCGCCGGCGATCAGAACGAATACTACATCTACTCGATGCTGGACGGCGGCGAGACTTATCTGCTCGATGTCACCGGCGGCAAAACCGACAACGGCACGAATATGGAGATCTGGACCAAGAGCAGCGCCGCTGCCCAGACCTTCAAGCTCTTCAAGGACGGCGCCGATTACCACATTGTGACGGCTGCGACCGGTTACCGCAGCTATGTCGGCATCTGGAGCGGCTCTCACGAGGAGAAGGGCAACGCCATCGAGTGGGAGAAGGACGGCACCGACAATCAGCGCTGGCAGATTCAGTTCCCGAAGGGTGCCGAGGACGCCCCGCTCCTGCAGGGCGATTCCGACGGCGACGGCATCCTCACCGCAAAGGATCTTGCGGCGGCGAAGCGCCTGCTGCTCTCCGGAGACGCGCTGCCCTACAACCGGGAGCAGGCGCTCGACCTCAACGGCGATATGCAGGCGGACGCAAAGGACATCGCCCTGCTCGCGGATTATCTGACGGGAAAGACTAATCATTTCTCCGACCCGAAATACGCCGCGACCGAGCAGACGATCTCCTACGGCGTACACGAGCAGACGAACAGCGGCTATCTGTACCGGGATTATCTGAATCTCGACAACTCGGTATCGAGCAGCGTCACCTTCACGGTCAATGTCCGGCAGAAGGGCAATTACCTCTGCACTTTCCATATCGCAAACGGCTCTGAAAATGACCGCAAAATGATGATTACGGTCAGCGGACAGTCTGACAAGTGGCTCCAGAGCTTCCTGACTACGGGCGGCTGGACGAACTGGGCGGAGCGCGGTCTGGTGCTGCCGCTTGCTGCCGGCATCAACCTGATTACTTTGCAGTCCAACACCGGCGAGGGCGGCCCGAACATCGACTATCTGTCGCTGAGCCTTACGGATGAGCCGGTCGCTGAGCCCTATACCGGCGGCAGCGGACAGGAAATCGGTCCGGTCAGCGACAAGCCGACCGTGTTCATCGCCGCGGACTCGACGGCGCAGACCTACCGCGAGAGCTATGCGCCGCAGCAGGGCTGGGGCTATTATCTGCACAACTATTTCACCGATCAGGTCACCGTCGCCAACCACGCGATTGCGGGGCGCAGCTCCAAGTCCTTCTATGACAACGGCAGACTGCAGATGATCCTCGACCAGATCAAGGCCGGCGACTATATGCTGATTCAGTTCGGCATCAATGACGGCGATTCGACGAAGTCCGAGCGCTATGCGCCCGTCTGCGGCAATGCCGACAATCCCGCGAACGGCTCCTTTGAATACTACATGACCTTCTACATCAAGGGGGCGCTGGAAAAGGGTGCGACGCCGGTGCTGCTCAGCCCGACGCTCTCCATCCGCGGGGCGACACAGCCGTTTACGGTCGGCTACCGCAACATCGACTCGGCCTGCAAAATGCTTGCCGCCAAGTACAATGTGCCGTATTTTGACTTCGGCGCCGCGATGACAAATGAGTTCAACCGCCGTGATTTCAACACGGTCCGGAGCTATTATCTCGGCAGCGCGAACGGCAGCAACGATTACACGCATTTCACCGAAACCGGTGCGAATGTTGTCGCTGGCATTCTCGCAAACGGCATCAAGGGGCTGAATCTCAATCTTTCCCAGTATGTGAAATAGGGCATGTTGACACTGTAATAATATGCGGATTTTTGAGATGATTTTGTTCCGTTCAAGGCAAAAATCCGCAGGCGGGCTGTCGCCCGGCAAGGATTTTTAACGACGAACGGGGCAAAATCAGCCAAAAAGACGCGTGTTAGGCTTTGTGTCAACACGCCCTAATTGCTCAGACAGCAAAACGCCCGAAGACAGGCCGGTCAGCCTGTTTTCGGGTGTTCTTGTTTGTTCAGGACTGTTCGTCCGGTCTGTCCGTCCACTGATCCCACAGATCGCTGAGCACTTTGAGCCGGTCTGCGAGGAAGGGGCGGATCCCTTCGACTGCCGTCTGTACGGCGCGGACTGCGGTTACGGTTTCGGCGGCATTGCCGCTCTGCTCCAGACGGTCGGCAGCCGCGGCATATGCGGCATCCGCCTGCTCGTATTCCCGGCAGCGCATACACGCATCGGCGAGCCAGATCTGTGCGCGGATGGCCGTCGGACTGTCGGGCCCGCAGGCGGCATCTGCGGCTTCGGCAGCGCGCTTGAGATACTGGATCGCAGACTGACCGTTGTTTTCCAGCGTGCGGATGCGGCCCATCGTCAGGTCGCCGAGCACGCATTCCTTCCGGTCATACGGCAGATTCGAGATGATTTTCAGAACTGCCTCGGCGTACTGCTTTGCGCTGGTGAACTGAAGCTGCGCGCCGTAGCTCAGAGCCATTTCAGAGAGCAGCGGAATGCGGCGGGCGTTGTACTTGCCGTAGAGCTTCCACAGCAGCTTGTCGGCTTCCAGTCCCGCCTCCAGACTGCGCGCATAGTCCTCCTGCATCCGGCAGACACGGCAGATACTGGCCTGTGCCGCGGCGATGTCCGCTTCGGCATTGTTCTTCCGGCTCAGGGTGAGGGCGGATTCATAGGATTCCAGTGCTTCGGCGGAATCTGCGGCGGCTTCGAGCGCATTGCCGAGCCGGATGAGGCAGTTTGCTTCCGCGCCGGTACCCTTTGCGGCGGAGAGGGCGTCTCTTGCCGCGCTGACAGCGGCCTTGTTGTCTCCGGCGGTCTCGTACACATCC
This sequence comes from Oscillospiraceae bacterium, assembly GCA_017414145.1. Next base: position 6,817 of record JAFPQL010000179.1, read on the forward strand.
GCCAGCCGGAGCGAGAACGCCGCGTCCTCCTCTTTGCTGTGAGTTTCCTCGCGGTAGGCGGCTTCCGCCGCTTTGACGGCGTCCGAAGATTCCGCAGTACCGGCAACGGCGGCTGCCAGCGTGAGATACAGGGATGTACGCTGTTTCGCGGAGAGCGCCGGCTGCTTGTCGCCGAGCAGATTGCGGCAGCATTCCGCCGCCGGTTCCTTCTGCCCGTCAGCGAGCAGAATCGCGGCATACTGCATCCGGTAATTCGGCAGGTAGGCCGTTTCGTTCTTGGTATTTTCCGCGGTTTGCAGCAGCTGCTCCTGCCATTTGACGGCATCGGCGGTCTGTCCGGTGAGCAGGCAGCCCTTTGCCAGCAGATTGCAGGCGTCCATGCGGTCTGCGGCGGATTCCGCCTGTTCCGCGACCGGTTTCAGTGGTGCAATCATCGCCCAGCCGTCTGTTTCCGCGCCGGCGGAGAGCTCGCAGAGTCCGAGCTGCCCGTCCGTCAGCAGGATTTCGGCGGCATTATCCGGCAGCAACGGCTGAAATTCCGCTTTCGCCGCTGTCAGATAGTCTTTCGCTTCCGCAAAGCGGTCGGTATCATAGCAGAGGATGCCGAGCCGGAGCCGGATGGCTGCGGTGGCGGGATAGCTGAGGGACGGATCGGGTTCTGCCGCCTCGGCCTCGCGGAGCGCCTGCTGCAGGAGCGGCTCTGCGGCTGCGTAATCGCCCTGCTCCAGACAGGAAAGTGCGCGCCGGATTGCCGGCTGTTCGGTATTTTCGTCCTGCGCGGCAGCTTTCGTCTGCTGCGAGGGCAGGAAGAACGCGTCATATTTGCTGCGGTTCCGTATCACAGCGCCCGCCGTCACGGCAACGGCCAGTACGGTCATCAGGCTGACGGCAGCCCCCTGCGCGAGCAGCGGTGCCGCGGTGCGTCCGCGGAGAGATTCTTTTTGCAAGCTGTAACACCTCCGTGCTGCATGGAGATTCTATATTCTTCTATATCATACCACAAACCGTCTGAAAAGTCAATCTGTGCCGGCAGCCGGCTTCTGAAGCTGCGGAACGGACACGCGTGTCAAAATTACAGCTTTTGGACGGCTGATTGCAAAAATCCTGCCGCTGCAATAGCAAAGAAAAAAGCCTGAGGCAGATGTCCTCAGGCAAGAGTATGGAGATATTGTGTATCATAAGCAAATAATCAGTGCCGGTGCCACGGGTCTGACGGAGCGGTGGTCGTGGTGGTCGTCGTGGTCTCCTCAGGAGCGACGGCACCGCCGGGGCCTTCCACCTCGTCTTGTCCGCCTCCTTTTTCGGAGTAGGGGCCTCCGTTTCCTTCCTCCCTCTGATCCCCGCCTTTTCCTGCAGCCGCTGTTGTGGTGGTTGTCAAGGAGGACTGCCGGGTCAGGGATGTCTTCACTGTGGTTGTCACAGTGCTGCCGGAGGTTCGGACGGCCGATTCCGTGGATTGGCTGACCGTCGGGGTTGCGGAGGTTGTCTTTGTCCGGCTGACTGTCGTTTGGGAGACAGTTTCTGAGACAGTCTGAGAGACCGTCTGCGAAGTTGTATGCAGGAAAGCGGCGCTCCCGGGATCAACGGAAGTCGCAGCCGTACTGCCGGATGCTGTCAGGTCGCTGAGACTTTCAGAGCGGACAATGATTTCCACGGTGGTCTGCGCGGTGACTGCCGTGGTATAGACCGTTCCGTCCGGGGGTGCGGTTTCGGAACGGCTGGCATCGGTCTGCACTGTGTCATTGGCGGTGACAGCGGGGTCTTCCGGGAGAACAGGCGGCGTCTGCGGCTTTTTGCTGAAGAGATAAACGGCTGCAACGGAAAGCACGATCGGGCATACCACCGCGGCCGCCGCTGCCAGAATGCGGAAGCGGTGCCGGATGACCGGCGGTTCCGCGGCAGACAGCCGCTTCTCCAGAACGGATCTGCGAATGCGCGCCTCGGCGTCCGGATCGACCGGTGCAGAGACAGCCGACAGCAAATCCGCGGCTTCTTCGTCCGTCAGCTCCTGCATCAACTGCCGGAGTTCATCATCAAGAGTCATGACTCTGCACCTCCTTCCAGTTTATTCCGGAGCTTCTGGTAGGCTCTGGAGATTCTCATTTCAACCGTTCCGGTACGCATGGAGAGACGCTCTGCGATGACGGAGGCAGTCTCTCCCGCGTAATATTTCCGGATCAGAATTTCAGCATCGGGCTCGCCCAGCGAAATAATGGCCTGCATCAGCTGCTGCCGGCGTTCCTTCGTCAGACAGACATCCTCGGGTGTGAGGGCGGGGTCTGCAACTGTTTCGGCGAACGGTTCAAGCGGTTCACTTACGGGCTTTGCGGCGCGGGCGCGGTACCAGTCGATACAGCGTCTGGACGCCGACACAGCGAGCAGTGCGCGGATACTGCCCTTTTCCGGGTCGATCCGCTCTCTCTGCTGCCAGAACGAGAACAGGATATCGCTCGTCAGCTCCTCCATGTCCTCCG
>JAFPQL010000180.1 GCA_017414145.1 Oscillospiraceae bacterium
CATAAGGAGAGCTCCGCAAGGGGGTGAATTGCCGCCTTGCGGCAAGAGGGGGACGCCCTGCGATAGAGGGCGTCCCCCTTTTCTGCGCCTGCGCGAAGCGGATACCTTATTCTACAGAAGCCGGCGCTGCCAGAGAAATACATGGCGGCGCCGGTATTTTTGTATGGTTCTATCGTGGCGAAGTTTGGTTGTGTCCCGATTCCGCCCGCGGCGGGCTTTAGGAGTTGCCAGCGCGGGCTCCGCGCCGCCGGGAGAAAACGGGACGCCCCTTTTTGCAGGAGCGTCCCGTCTGTCATGCTGCTGTGCGGTTATCTCTGAACCGCCTCAAAGCGCTTGCCGAGCTGCTTCAGAATCTTTGCAACGAAGGCATCGACCTCCGCGTCCGTGAATGCGTGATCCTCCGGACGGAAGCTGAGCGTAAAGGCCAGCGACTGCTTGCCCTGCTCGATCTGCCTGCCCTTGTAAACATCAAACAGCGTGACGGTGTCGAGCGCCTTGCAGGCCTCGTGCATCGCGTCGGTGAGCTGTGCGCAGAGGACATCCTCGCTGACCAGCAGCGCCAGATCGCGCTTTTCCACCGGGAATTTCGGCAGCGGCGCAAAGTGGATGCCGCCCTCCAGATACGGACGCAGCGCTGTCAGGTCAAGCTCCGCGAGGAAGGCGCGGTGCTCCGGAATCAGGCTGTCCGTCAGGTCATGCGCCAGCATACCGGCAAAGCCGATTTCCTTGCCGTCGAGCGAAATGACCGCGCTCATGCCCGGATGCAGGAACGGATACTGCTCCGGCTGCTCCGGCTTTTTGTAGGTAAATGTCAGCCGGAAGGCCGCCGCGAGCGCCTCTAAAACACCCTTGCCGTCGAAGAAATCGAGCTTTCCGCCGTCAAACAGCGCAATGCTCAGTGCCTCGCGCTCCTGCGGCAGCTCGGACGGATGCTCCTCCTTGCTGTGATAGGTCTTTGCGATTTCAAACAGCCCACCCTCATCATTGCCGCGGCGCACATTGCGGATGACCGCATTGAGCATCGAGGGGGTCAGCATCGTGCGCATGACCGAGAGATCCTCGGAAATCGGGTTCAGAATGCGCACGGCCAGTCTGCGGGGATCGTCCTCCGGCAGACGGACAAGATCAAAGTCCTTCGGCGAGAAGAACGAATAATGCACCGCCTCGTAGAGCCCCTGTGCGGCCAGCACGCGCTTTAATTTCAGCAGCGCGGACTGTGCGGCATTTCTGCCGCCGCTCGTCACGGACGCGGCCTTGAGGAAGGTCGGGGTGATGTGCTCGTAGCCGTACATCCGGATCAGCTCCTCGGCGATGTCCGGCGCGTTCTCAATGTCCTCGCGGTATGCGGGAACGGAGAGCGTCAGGCTGTCGCCCTTGATCTGCGGCGCGAAGTCGAGATTCGTCAGGATGCGGATGACCTCGTCCTCCGGCACGGTGATGCCGAGCAGCGCATTGATTTTTTCAAGCGATACGGTCAGACTGCGTCTGGCGTTCGGGTCTGCGGAGACTGCCTCGCAGTACGCAGAGCAGGTGACGCTGCCGCAGTTCAGCTCCTCGATCAGATGCAGCGCACGGTCCATGCCCAGTGCCGTCGAATACTCGTCCACGCCCTTCTCAAAGCGCTGCGAGCTGTCGGAGTGCTGCCCCAGTGCGCGTGCCGTTTTGCGGACATTGTCGCGCATGAACTTTGCCGCTTCAAAGACCACATCCGCGGTGTCATCCTTGATGCCGGAGTTCAGTCCGCCCATGATGCCGGCCAGCGCGACCGGCCGCGCCCCGTCGCAGATGACGAGATTGTTCTGATTCAGCGAGAATTCCTTTTCGTCGAGCGTGACGATCTTTTCGCCCTCTGCCGCACGCCGCACGACAATCTGTCTGCCGTTGAGGTCGCGCAGATCAAAGGCGTGCATCGGCTGACCGATCTCCTTGAGGACATAGTTCGTGATGTCCACGATATTGGAGATGGAGCGGATACCGACCAGCGCCAGACGGCGGCGCATCCACGCGGGCGACTGTCCGGTTTTCACATTGCGGACATAGTGCGCCTGATAGCGCGGGCAGAGCTCCGGCGCCTCGACGGTCACGCGGAAGTCATCGAGTCCGGTGCCGTCCGCCTGATAATCGGTTGCGGGCATTTTGAGGGGCTTGCCGAGTGCGGCCGCGACCTCTCTTGCGATGCCCAGCACAGACTGGCAGTCCGGACGGTTTGCGGTGATCGAAATATCGAACATCCAGTCATCCAGCCCGACGATCGGCTTGATGTCGGCGCCGTTTTCGGCATCGTCCGGCAGGCAGAGCAGTCCGCAGTAATCCGCGCCGGGAAAGAGGTCATCGTTCAGGCCGATTTCCACGCCGGAGCAGAGCATTCCGGACGACTCAAAGCCGCGGAGCTTGCCCTTCTTGATTTTCATGGTGCCTTCGACGGTCACATGGTCCTTGGCGGTCGCGTAGACCTGTGCGCCGACCAGCGCGGCGGGATACTTGCCGCCCTGCTTCACATTGTCGGCGCCGCAGCAGATCTGGAACTGTCCGTGCGCGCCGCAGTCCACCTGACAGACATGGAGATGCGTCTCCGGAATCGGCTCCAGCGACAGCACCTCACCGACGACGACGCCGGAGATCTCCGCGCCGAGCTCGGTCAGGGTCTCGACCTCAAATCCGCAGTCAAAGAGCCGTTTTTCCAGCTCCTGCGGGGTAATATCAATATCAACATATTCCTTCAGCCAACTGAGCGGTACGATCATGGTCTTATTAACACCCTTTCAATATAGAAGTTAGGAGTTTGGAATTAGGAGGTAGGAGTTTTCAGATGAACATCCCTGCTGAGGGAGCTGAAGATCCGGAACAGCTCCCCGCTCCTGACTTCTGACTCCTCACTTCGCTAAAATCCCTTTTCTGCCGGAAAGCTTATTCAGCAAACTGCGACAGCACGCGGACATCGCTCTCAAAGAGCATCTTGATGTTCGGAATGCCGTATTTCAGCATCGTGATGCGCTCGATGCCCATGCCGAACGCAAATCCGGTATAGACATCCGGATCAATGCCGCAGTTCTCCAGCACCTTGCGGTTGACCATGCCCGCACCGAGCACCTCAATCCAGCCGGTGCCCTTGCAGAGGCGGCAGCCCTTGCCGCCGCAGGCGAAGCAGCTCACATCGACCTCGACGGAAGGCTCCGTGAACGGGAAGTAGGACGGACGCAGCCGCGTCTTGACATTCTCGCCGAAGATGCGCTGTGCAAAGACATCGAGCATCCCCTGCAGATCGCAGAGCGTGATGCCCTTGTCCACCACAAGTCCTTCCATCTGCGAGAACATCGGCGAATGCGTGGCGTCGTCATCGGAGCGGAACACCTTGCCGGGCGACAGAATCTTGATCGGCGGCCTGGTATTCTCCATGACGCGGATCTGTCCGGCGGAGGTCTGCGTTCTGAGCAGCAGCTCCGGCGAGACATAGAAGGTGTCCTGCATATCGCGTGCGGGGTGATCCTTCGGGGTATTGAGCGCGGTGAAGTTGTAGTAATCGTTTTCGATTTCGGGACCCTCAAAGACGGTGAAGCCCATGCCCGCGAAGATATCAATCAGGGCATTGGCGGTGAGGGTATTCGGGTGCAGCGCACCGGCACTGCGCGGACGGCCGGGCATGGTGACATCAATCTGCTCGGCGGCGTTCTTCTCGGCGAGCTCGGCAGCCTTCAGGGCGGTGTCGCGCTCAGTAAAGAAAGCGAGCGCCCATTCCTTCAGCGCGTTGACGAGCTTGCCGAACGCGGGGCGGTCCTCGGCGGACAGATCGCGCATTCCCTTCATCAGCGCCGGAATCTCACCGGACTTATTGTCGAGGAACTGCTTTCTGAGCTGATAGAGCGCCTTTGAATCCTTGACGGAAGCGGCGGCGGCCTCAATCCGTTCACGGATGGCTTTCATCTGGTCTTCCATATTGTTCATCCTCTCTGGACAGAATAGAATTGCACAATTTATAGTATAGCAAAAATCCCGCGATTTGTCAAGGCGGCGGGCAGTGCCGTTTTCACCGGCGGCGGGCTTTAGAAAATGGCAGCCGGCACTGCCGGACGCATCTCATGAAGAATTTATAAAGTGTGAAAAAAGGGCTTGCAAAAACAATCATAATTTGATATAATAAGGAGAAAGGGAAAATCCGGCACCGCCAGTACCGTGCGGCGCCTTGTAGATAGAGGGATGACAGATGATCGGATTTTACAGCTATACTGTGATATTGACCTATATCGGGTTCGTGTGCGGCTCGGTCGGGCTGTATTTCGCCGCCCACGGCAGTACAAACACCGCGATCGTCATGCTGCTGCTGGCAGGCTTCTGCGATATGTTCGACGGCAAGGTCGCAAAGACCAAAAAGAACCGCACACCGCAGGAGTGCCGCTTCGGCATTCAGATAGATTCGCTTTCGGACATGGTCTGCTTCGGACTGCTCCCGCCGATGATTGCCTTCAGTGCAGAGCTTCGCTCACCCGCACACATCGCAATTTTCAGCTGCTTTTCTCTGGCGGCGCTGATCCGGCTGGCGTACTTCAATGTCACCGAGGAGGACCGCCAGCAGGTCACGACAGAGCGCAGAAAGCTCTATGAGGGACTGCCCGTCACCTCGACGGCGCTGATTATTCCGCTGCTGTTCTGCTTCCGGAAGGATCTCGCAGACGCGTTTCCGTATGTCGGCGCGGCGGTCTACGCGCTGATTGCTGTGGCGTTCATCACGAAATTTCACCTGAGAAAGCCGCAGATGCGGACCATGCTGTGCTTCATCCTCATCGGACTGGCAGAGCTGATTCTGCTGATTTTCAAGCACCGTCACGGCTGAACCTGATGCGCGATCCGGCAGACGGGAGTGCTTTGCAGCGTTGCAGAGCGGAGCTCCTGCCGCGGGTCGCGCTTTTTCATTCCGGCTGAAAAGGAGGCATCTCATGTCAAACAACGATTCTGCACAGGGCGCGGTCATCTGTGACCGCAGCGGAAATCCCGTCGCCGATTCCTGCGCCTCGCAGGGCAAAATGCTGAAGCTGCTCTACGGCACCGCACCCGGCCGCGCCGCGCTCAAGGTGCTCACGCAGCCGCTTGTCTCAAAGCTGGCGGGCGCCGCGCTGGAGCATCCGCTCTCGACCGTCGCCATTCCGCCCTTTGTTGCGAAAAAGCACATCCGCATGGACGACTACGCCGAATCCAAATTCCGCAGCTTCAATGCCTTTTTCACGCGTCCGGTCAAGCCGGAGTGCCGCCCCGTGGACCGCGACCCCGCTGCCTTTATCAGCCCGTGCGACGCCAAGCTGACCGTCGTGCAGATCAATGAGGGAACGCATTTCACAGTCAAGGGCGCGGACTACAGCCTCGGCGCCTTTCTCGGATGCCGGAAGCTCGCGGCACAGTACCGCGGCGGGCTCTGCCTGATTTTCCGCCTGACGCCGGACGATTATCACCGCTACTGCTATGTGGACGACTGCCGTCCCGGCACGACGCGCTGCATCGAGGGCGTGCTGCATACGGTCAATCCCGTCTCGGCGGAATATGTCAAGGTCTATCATCAGAATACGCGCACGGTCACGATGCTCCACACGGTACATTTCGGCGATATCCTGCAAATTGAGGTCGGCGCGATGATGGTCGGCAGAATTGTCAATCATCCGCACGGCAAATGGGTCGGGCGCGGCATCGAGAAGGGATATTTTGAGTTCGGCGGCTCAACGGTCGTGCTGGTGCTGCCGAAGGACGCCGTACAGATCGACCCGCAGATTCTCGCCAATTCCGAACAGGGTGCCGAAACGGTAGTCCGGTACGGCTCCCGCCTGAACTGAGGGAAATCATATGGAAATCCATGAACTGATGCAGCTTGTCAACCGTTCGCTCTTTGCCACGCTCGGCTATCCGGCGCCGGACGGCAGCGTGCAGCTCCGCAGAGTGTTCTGCGTCTGGCACAAGGGGCTCGGCGGACATCTGATCTCAACGAACACGAGCTCCGCCCATGTGCAGCATCTGCTGCAAAACGGAACCGCCAGCCTGTATTTCTCCGATGACGACGCCTTCTGCGGGCTCTGTCTCAGCGGACGGGCGGCGGTGCATCGGACCGGCGCGTTCAAGCGCCTGCTCTGGAATGACGGCGACGAAAAATACTATCCGCTCGGCGTGGACGATCCGGACTACTGCGTGATCGAATTCACGGCGGAGCGCGGCAGCTTCTACCGCTATGACGGCAAGGGGACGCTGTCCGCGGAGGATCTTGCGGCCTTTGACGCCGGAAAGGACTATCGGAACGGGTACGCAGCGGAGAACGGCTGACGCACCCCGTTCCGGAAAGGGCGGTGAACACTTTGGATGAACAGAAAACGCCTGCGGAACAGGATCGTTCCGCAGAGATTGCGGCGGCGGCGCTCAAACGCCTTGTGTCAGAGGGGCGGCTGACGCCGGAGGAGGCAGAGCGGTACCGCGGGACTGCCGCTCCCGGACAGCCGAAGCAGACCGCGCCGGTGACTGCTTCGCCGGCGGATGACCTCTCCCCGATGCTGACGCCGGCGGAACAGGATCGTTCCGCAGAGATTGCGGCGGCAGCGCTCAAACGCCTTGTGTCAGAGGGGCGGCTGACGCCGGAGGAGGCAGAGCGGTACCGCGGGACTGCCGCTCCCGGACAGCCGAAGCAGACCGCGCCGGTGACTGCTTCGCCGGCGGATGA
>JAFPQL010000181.1 GCA_017414145.1 Oscillospiraceae bacterium
GAGGAGGCAGAGCGGTACCGCGGGACTGCCGCTCCCGGACAGCCGAAGCAGACCGCGCCGGTGACTGCTTCGCCGGCGGATGACCTCTCCCCGATGCTGACGCCGGCGGAACGCCTGAACGCACATCAGACAATCCGTGCCGCGCAGGTCATCGGGCGCATTTCGCTGTTATACAGCGGGCTGTTCCTCGCGCTGATCACGCTGCGCTGGCAGGCCGCAAACACCGGGCTTGACGACGGGCTTCTCGGCTTTCTGCTCAGCATGGTCGCTGTGCTCGCTGCCACTGTCATCTTCGGCATGACTGTCATTCCGTTCACTGCCGGCATGATCGCAGGACTGATCCTTGCAAAGCTCGGCCGCAGAAAAATGCAGCAGTCACCGCCGGACAAAAAGGCCTTCCGGCGCCTGCTCATCGCGGCATTTGTCTGCGAGGCTGCCGGCGCGCTGTGCGCCGTGATCGGTCTGATGAAGCTCCTTCACACCAGACCGTTTGATTCATAAGCCGCACAAAGCCCGCCTGAGTGCGCATCTGCACCGCCGGCTCTGCGCGGAATTGCCTTCAACATGAAACCGACCGGAAAGGGATGATCTTATGCCGCTGCAGCTTCTATACGGCGACATCACAAAAATCAGATGCGACGCGATTGTCAACGCCGCAAACAGCACGCTGCTCGGCGGCGGCGGCGTAGACGGCGCGATTCACCGTGCTGCTGGCCCTGCGCTGCTCGCGGAATGCCGGACGCTCGGCGGCTGTGAAACCGGTCAGTCCAAGCTGACAAAGGGCTATCTTCTGCCCGCGGACTATGTCATTCACACGGTCGGGCCGGTCTGGCAGGGCGGTCACGCCGGAGAACCGGAGCTGCTGCAAAGCTGTTACCGCACAGCACTGGAAATTGCCGCGGCGCACGGGTTTGAGCGCATCGCGTTTCCGCTGATTTCAGCGGGGATTTACGGCTATCCGAAGCAGGCGGCACAGTCTGTCGCCGTGCAGACCATCTCCGCGTTTCTGCAAACACATGACATGACGGTGCTGCTGGTGCTGTTCGGGGATGCGGATGAACGAAAGCGCTGGTATCCGCAGATCAGCCGTCTGCTGTCAGAGCGTCCGCAGAACGCTGCCGCCGCGCCTGCCGCTGCAAATTCTGCCGCGCCGAAGCAATTTGCCGGCTTCACCGCCGCGATGCGGAAGGCCGCACGCTGCGAGGAGGCAGTCCTCTGCGATGCGGAGGCCGTCTGCGAAACGGCAGCCTACAGCCCCGCGCCCTCTCTCGCAAAGGCGCTCGGAGAAATCGACGAGAGCTTCACGCAGATGCTTCTGCGGAAAATCGACGAGCGCGGCATGACCGACGCGGAATGCTATAAAAAGGCGAACATCGACCGCAAGCTGTTCTCCAAAATTCGCTCCGACCCCCATTACCGCCCGAAAAAGGCGACGGCGCTCGCGTTTGCGGTGGCGCTGGAGCTTACGGCAGAGGAAACGGAGGAGCTGCTGCGCAAGGCGGGATACGCGCTCTCCCGCAGCACGCCGTTTGATATCATCGTGTCGTATTTCATCGGGCAGGGGAACTACAATATCCACGAAATCAACGAGGCGCTGTTTGCATTTGACCAGATGCTGATCGGCGCGTAAAAATGTCGCTTTGCAGGCGACCAAAACCGCCCGCGGATGTGGTATGATATGTTCAGAGGCGGAGAGAACGGCTCTCCGCATACGAAAAGGAGGACATATCATGAAAAAGAAGAACAATCTCACAGAGCTGGTGTTTATCCTCGA
>JAFPQL010000182.1 GCA_017414145.1 Oscillospiraceae bacterium
GGACGACGCACCCGCTGCGGCAGTCAGCTGCATTGACAGCACGGAAGCATAACCGGACGGGACTTTTTTCGCGGCGGAACCTGTCCGGTATCCTTTACAGGTTCGCCGCACACGGAGGCAGAGATGGAAAAACTGATTTACGCGGCCGACGACGAGCAGGATATTCTCGATGTCATGCGCGAATTTCTCGAAAATGCGGGATTTGCCGTCCGGACATTTCCGACGGGCGACGCACTCTATGCGGCATTTCAGGAGCAGCCCTGCGATCTTGTCGTGCTGGATATCATGATGCCGGGGACGGACGGGCTGACGGTCTGCAAGAATCTGCGCGCCGTCTCTGCGGTCCCGATTGTGATTCTGACCGCGAGGGAGAGCGAGACCGACCATATGCGCGGGTTTCTGCTCGGCGGCGACGATTATCTCATCAAGCCGTTTTCTCCGTCTCTGCTGGTCGTGCGGATCAAGGCGCTGCTGCGCCGCATGGAAATGATACAGGCGGTTCCGCAGACCGTCCGGTACGGCGATCTGGTCTGCTCGGAAGCGGAGCACGCCGTCACCTGCGGGGCTGTACCGGTCGGTCTGACCATGACGGAATTTGCGCTGCTGAGCTGTCTGCTGCACCATGCGGGCAGTGCCGTGTCCCGCGATACGCTGCTCAACACCGTCTGGGGCATCGACAGCGAGGACATCGAGACGAGAGTGACAGACGAGACGGTCCGGCGGATCCGGAAGAAGCTGAAATCCGCAGGCAGCCGTGTGAAAATTGCGGCAGTCTGGGGCTACGGTTACCGGCTGGAGGCGGAGCATGAATAAAATCCGATTCCGTATCGCGGTGCTGGTCGGCGGCTCCGTGCTGCTGACGCTGCTGATTATCATGGCGGCGTTCAATCTGATTGTCAGAAGCCGCATCCGGCGCAATGCCGACACCGCGCTGCATCACATCTTTGCCGTCGATGAGGAGAAGCCTGTCCTGCTCTACGCGCCGGAGACGGTGATTGTGTTTGACGGGGACAGCGGCGGAGAGAACGGTCAGGTGTATTCGCAGAAGGAGCTGGACATCATGGCGTGGTGCGAGCAGCATCAGCCGGCGGACACGACAGAGGCGGTCATCGGCGGGAACGCCTACTGCCTGCTCAGACTGACGCCGGCGGATTTCCCCGAAGACGGCGTGATGGAATGGGGCAGATACCGGAGAATTCAGGGCGAAGAAAGCGTCTATTCCATTGATCTTTCCGGCATTTCCCTGGGCAGCGGCGGCCTTTCCAGTGTGATCGGCTATGTGGACATCACGGGCGAACTCGATATGATCCGCCAGATCAATCTGGTGTTTTTGGCGGCCGCGCTGCTGATCGGGCTGTTCGGCAGTACCTTCGGCTATTTCATCGGCAGGCGGCTGGAGCAGAATCAGCTCATACAGAAGCGCTTTTTCGAGAATACCTCGCACGAGCTGAAAACACCGCTGACCTCGATCCGCGGCTATGCGGAGGGCATTCAGAAGGGTGTCATCACGGACTATCAGAAGACCGGCAGCGTGATTGCGGCGCAGACGGAGAAGATGAGCAGTCTGATTGAGGAGATTCTCTGTCTGGCGAAGGTGGAGGGCGGCGCCGTGAAGCCGGAGCGGGAGACCGTGGATGTTCCGGCGTTTTTGCAGGACTGCCTGATGCCCTTTGAGGGGACGGTTCTGAGCCGCGGACTGACGGTCCGGCTGGCGCTGGAGCCGATGACCGTGCAGGCGGATCCGGACAGGCTCGGTCACGCGGTGACCAATCTGCTGACGAATGCGCTGAAATATGCCCGCAGTGAGATTGCGGTTTCCTGCGGGAACGGCACGGTCACGATCCGGAACGACTGCGAGGAGCTGACCGACGACACGCTCCGGCATCTGTTTGAGCGCTTTTATACGGGACGCGGCGGCAATACCGGCATCGGGCTGTCGCTTGCAAAGGAACTGATTGAGCTGCACGGCTGGAAGATTACGGCGGAGCGCACGGAAAACGGCATCTGCTTTGTGATCCGGTGCAGCTGACACACCGGCATGAGATATCAGGAATTGCTTTAAGATCATCAGAAATGAGCCGGCGATACCGGCAGCCGTATCATAACACAAAAGACCGGCGCCGCCAGATTTTTCACTGGCGGCGCCGGCCGTATCCAAATAGCGGTTTGTCCCGCGGGTGTCTCAGAAGCAGTCAGCCGCGGATGTTTTTTGGGGGGCGCTGAGCATCAGCCCCAGACGCCGTGGTGTTCGCTGTGCATGATGGAAAGCACCTGCGGCAGCAGTTCGTTCAGATCAACACTGTAGTCGAAATACCGTCCGCAGAGCATCGAATGCGCCAGCATATCCTCCCAGTAGTCTGTGCCGAATGCCGTGCCGTCCAGATCAAAGTCATTGTCCAGCATACCGTCGTGATTGCTGTCATCGAACGACGCGGTGCAGAGCGTCAGATAATTCGTGCTGCCCGCACTGTATTCGTCCAGCAGCGGGTGCTCACTGAGCGTGGGCTGCGTCATGACCGGCGATGCCTGACCCGATCCGTGCTCCGCGATCATATCCGCGTGGCTCTTGAGGAAATAGGTGTATGTTGTTGAGTAAGGATTGCCGTAGGTGTTGTCAATGATCGTGCCGCCCGAATAGATAATCGGGTCGTCCCATGTCACATCGACCTGATAGTAGCTGCCATCGACCTTGACCACATTCCACGCGTGATTGGCGGTGTTCACACGGTAAGACTCGATCTTGGCAGCCGTCAGCAGCATGGTGTATGCCTTGGCATATCCGTCGCAGACCGCCTCGCCGATGCCCGCGCCGCGGACATTGTACGCATAGCTCAGGAAGATCGCGGACGCCACATGGTTTTCCATATCGCCGGTGCGCTCGCTGCCGTTGCTGTCCTCATATTCGCAGTGACGGACGAGCCAGTCGTGGAGCTGCCGCGCCTTCTGTGCATCGGTCATCCAGTCACCCGGCTGATTTTCCGGGCCGTCCGGGTCGTAGCTGGTTTCCGTCTTTACGATGTACTTGCAGAGATCGGTGCAGTAGTCATTGACAAACTTGACATCAATGCTGCGGCTGAAATGATTGCGGATTGCCGTTTCGGCAGACGAATTCAGAACCGGATACTGATAACCGCTGCTGTCGGTCTGATGTGAAACGACCGTGACGCCGTTGACCTTGGAAAGCGACGGGCAGTTGACAAAAGCGCACTCGCTCGGTTTGGTTTTGGAGCTGGCGGATGCCTGCACATTGGTCAGGGCGGCGCAGTTCCAGAAGGAGCACCAGTCCAGCACGGCCGCGCCGTTGATCTTCACCGATGCGAGCGAGGAGCAGTATGCAAAGGCGTACGGATCGACGGCAGTGACGCTTGCGGGCAGTGTGATGCTCGTCAGATCCGAACCGTAAAAGGCGTATAAGCCGATGGATTTGACAGTGCCCGGAATCGTAACCGAGGTCACATTCTCAAACAGGAATGCGTCCTCACCGATCGCGGTGACCTTGTGGCCGTCGAGATACGACGGGATGGACGGCGTGCTGCTGCTGCCGGTATACCCGGTGACGGTTGCCTCGTTTGTGGTGCTGTTGTAGGTGTACCGGAATCCGTTGCTCTCTGCCGCGTCAGCGGAAATGCCTGCGGAGAGTGCGGCTGCGGCGATGCCGAGAACTGCCGCCGCCAGCCATTTGATGTGTTTGCTGTGTTTCATGGGAAATCCTCCTTGTGAAAATGTTGTGAGATAGAATAGGGTATATCAGCCGGCTGCTTTCCGGCGCGCACGGAAAGCAGCATGGGCGTTGTGAGGGAGCGGTGCGGGTCAGCACCGGATTCGGTTTTCAAGATGCTGCGGGATCTGATCTCAGCCCCAGAAGCCGTGATGCTGCTGATGCAGCCGGTAGAGCACCTCCGGGAGCTTGTCATTGATGTTGATGTCGTAGCCGTACTGTCCGCGGAGCTGCTGGCAGGCGAGCAGGTCTTCCCAGTAGTCCGAACCGCCGGCGGTGCCGTCGAGGTCGAAATCATTGTCGAGGATGCCGTCGCCGTTGCTGTCGGGATAGTCCGTGCAGTTGAGAATTTCGCCGGAGACATTGTCGGTGTAGACGGTGAGCAGCGGGTGATCGTTCGGATGATTCAGATTGCAGTTGCTGTTCGGGCAGTGCTTGAGGAAATTGTCATACATGGTGCCGTAGGGGGTTCCGTCGGTGTGGTTATCCCATGTGACATCGGCGTGATAGTAGCTGTCGCCGATTCTGACCAGATTCCACGCGTGGCCGGCGTTTCCGACATGATAGGATTCGATGCCGGCAGTCGTAAGCAGCATGGTGTACGCCTTGGCAAAGCCGTCGCAGACCGTCTCACCGATGCCCTCTCCGCGGACATTGATCGCGTAGCTGAGGAACACGGAGGACGCGACATGGTTTTCGTTGTCGTTCAGCGATTCGCCGTTCAGACGGTCCTCATATTCGCAGTGCCGGACGAGCCAGTCGTGGAGCTGGCGTGCCTTCAGCGCGTCGTTCATCCACGGGTCTGTTTCGGCGGCGACGATGTATTGGCAGAGCGCGGTGCAGTAGTCATCGACAAAGCCGACCTTGATGCTTCTGCTGAAATGATTGCGGACTGCTGTTTCAATCGCGGGATGGATGACCGGATACTGCCGGCCGCTGCTGTCCGTCTGAAACTGCAGCGCCTGTACGCCGTTGACCTCATAGAGATTCGGGCAGTTTGAAAACGCCTGGAAATTAAAGCTCTTTCTGGTCCATGAGCTGTCGGAGAGCTGCACGCGGGTCAGGGCGGTGCAGTTTTCAAAGACGGATGCGCTCAGCTCGGTGGCGCCGTTGATCTTGACAAATGCCAGTGAAGTGCAGTCGGAGAAGGCACGCTGATTGACAAAGGTCATGCTGGCCGGCAGGCTGATGGCGGTCAGATCGTTGTCGGAGAAGGCGTAGTAGCCGATCTGCCGGATGCCGTTCGGAATATAGGCCGAAACGATGTGCTTGCCCCGGAAGGCGAAACCGGCAATTTCCGTGACAGCGTAGCCGTTGGCGCTTGCCGGAATCATCAGCACATCGCTGCTGCCGGTATATCCGGTAATGGATGCTTCGCCGGTCTCCGTGTTGTAGGAGTAGCGGAAGCCGCTGGCGGTGGTGCCGGTGCCGGTTGCCGCCTCAGCGGTGAGGCCGGCGGGAAATGCGGCGGCGGAAAGGATGAGCATTGCCGATGAAAAGAGTGCGATCAGTGGTTTGTGTTTCATGAGAAATCCTCCTTGAGAGAAATGTGATATATACCGTGCTGCCTTTTCCGCGCATGAAAGGCTGCGGGGTACCGTGACGGATGCGGGCGGGCACAGCGGCGGCAAATGATCGCAGCTGCTGTCTTTTCCTGTCCGGGGGTGTGAGCGGTACAGTGCTTAAAATTATCTTGCAAAATTTGTATTATCCGGATTTCTGCTTACAGTATACAATTTTTATTCAGAAATGTCAAGCCCTTTTTCCGAAAAAGTTGAATATTGCAATATCGGCGGACGGAACAGCGCCGTCCTCTGCGCAGACCGCAGTCGCGCCGGACGGTGCGGAGGCAGATGTTGCGGCCGGAGAAACCGGTACGGCGGGACGGATTCTTTCGCGGCATTCTGTCTTGATTTTTCTGCACGGATTTGGTATAATAACACTGTATGCAATCCATGCGGATTCCCGATTTCTGTATGACCGAAAAGGAGACTGTGATATGGTGATGTTCCGTCAGACCGGCGACAGCTTTCTTGGCTTTACCGCGACCCGCATCCGCAGCTCGGAGGAGCTGGGCGGCAGAGTGGTCGAGCTGATTTACGAAAAAACCGCAACACCCGTCTGCTGGGTGGACAACGGACAGGAGAACAAGCTCTTTTCCATTGCCTTCCGGACACTGCCGTCCGACAGCACCGGCGTGTTTCACATTCTGGAGCATTCCGTACTGTGCGGCTCTGCAAAATACCCCGTCCGCGAGCCGTTTGTCGAGCTGCTCAAGAGCTCGATGAACACCTTTCTGAACGCAATGACCTTCCCCGACAAGACGATGTATCCGATCTCCAGCCGGAACACCCGCGATTTTCTCAATCTGACCGGCGTCTATCTCGACGCAGTCTTTGCGCCGCGCATCCTGACCGACCCGAATATCTTTTATCAGGAGGGCTGGCACATCGAGCAGGACGAGGACGGCAGCCTGAGCTATAAGGGCGTCGTCTTCAACGAGATGAAGGGTGCGATGAGCGGCGCGGACCGGATCGCCGAGCAGAAGCTGATCGAGATGCTCTTCCCCGATACCTGCTACGGCTATAATTCCGGCGGCGACCCCGCCGTGATTCCGAGCCTGACCTATGAACAGTTCTGCGAGACTTACCGCCGCTGCTATCATCCGTCCAACGCGCTGATCTTTTTAGACGGCGCCGTGCCGCTGGAGGAGACCCTGACGATGATTGCGGAATATCTCTCGCAGTATACGCGCAGCACCGATCTGCCGCAGTTTGCCGTGCAGCAGCCGGTTTCCGCCCGTGCTTCGGTTCCGTATGAGCTGGACCGGAACGAGCCGCTGACCGATAAATGCTATCTGTCCGTCGGCAGAATTGCCGGAGACTGGCGCGACATCACGCGGCTGACGGCAATCGCCGTGCTGAACACCGTGCTGGCCGGCACGAACGATGCACCCCTGAAGCGGCCGGTGCTCTCCGCCGGTCTGGCGCAGGAAATGACCGTTTCGATTGATCCGTCGATCGCACAGCCGTATCTGAGCATCGACCTGAAAAACATCAGGGACGGCAGCGCGGACGAAATCCTCGCGCTGATCCGCCGGACCGCCGCAGAGCTCGCAGACCGCGGACTGGACCGCGAAGCGCTGGAAGCCGCTGCCGACATTCTGGAATTCCAGATGATGGAGCCGAGCGAGCCGCAGGGACTTGACCGCTGCATCAACGCGATGAACACATGGCTGTACGGCGGCGACCCGCTGGACAGTCTGGAATACGGCAAGGCCTTTGCCGGCGTGCGGAAGATGATCGCGGACGGGGAGATGGAAGCGCTGCTGCGGGAGCTCTATGCCGGAGACGGCGAGACAGCCGTTCTGCTGCTGGAGCCGTCACACAGCTTCGGAGACGCGCAGCGTGCGGATGAGGCAGCGCGTCTGAAGGCGATTTCCGACGCGTGGACGGATGCCGACCGTGCGGAGAATGCCGCGATGAACGCCCGTCTGCTCAAGTGGCAGCAGACACCCGATACACCGGAGCAGCTCGCGGCGCTTCCGCAGCTTCCGCTCTCCGAGGTCAGCGAGGATCCGCCGCACATCGGCACGGAGACCCGCACGGAGCAGGGCGTCACGGTGCTGTTCCACAAGCTGCCCTGCCGGGAAATCGAGCATATCACGCTGTATTTCCGGCTGACGGATGCCGGGGCGGAGGAGCTGCCGCAGCTCGGATTCCTCACCGGACTCTTCACCGAGCTGCCGACCGCGCACTACGACGCCCTCGAACTGCGCAAGGCGCTGGACAGCACCGTCGGCCGCATGAACTTCAGCATCGGGCATACCCGCAGGATGGATGACCGCGGGCGCGTCACGCCGTATCTGGCTGTCTCGTACAGTGTCCTGCGCGAAAAGCGGGAAAAGGCACAGGCGCTGCTGCTGGAAATCATGCAGCACACCGACTTTACGCAGAAGGAAAATGTCCGCGAACGCCTGATGCAGAGCATTGAACGCCGCAAGCAGATGAAAATCGCATACGGTCATGCGCTGGCGGTCACGACGGCGATGTCGCGCTACTCCGCCGCCGACGCCATGGGCGAGCTGTTGTCCGGCGAAACCGCCGGCGTGCGCATGAACCGCTTTGCAGCCGAATTTGACGCGGCATACGCAGACTTTGCGGCACTGGCGCAGCGGGTTGCGGAAAAGACCTTCTGCCGCCGCCGGCTGATCGCCGCTTCGGTCACTGCCGCGGAGGATGTCCCGCTCGATGCGCTGCTTTCCGCGCTGCCGGAGGGCACGGACGCCCCGGCACAGACCGCCTACGCCGTCAGCCTGCCGGAGCGCGCCGGCTCGGTGATTCCGGCGCAGATCGGCTTTGCGGCACAGTGCTGGAATATGCAGGAGGCGGGGATGCCGTTCACGGGCAGTCTGCGCGTGGGTGCGAAAATCCTCTCGCTGAGCTATCTCTGGAATCAGGTGCGCGTACAGGGCGGCGCATACGGCACCGGCCTGCGGGTCGGCCGGGACGGCTCTGTCTCGACCTACTCCTTCCGTGACCCGACGCCGGCGGCATCGCTGGACGCCAACGCGGGACTTTCCGGCTATATCCGCAGCTTCTGTGAGAGCGGTGAGCCGCTGACGGGATATATCATCTCGACCGTTTCCGACATGGAGCCGCTGCGCTCGCCCAGAGAGGACGGCGCCTATGCCGATATGCTCTGGATGAACGGTCTGACCGAGGAGATGCTCCGGCAGACGCGGCACGAGGCACTGACGGCCGACCGCAGACAGCTCCTTGCGGACTGTGCCGTCTGGGATGCCTTTGCGGCGCAGGGCGCGGTCTGCATCGTCGCGGCAGAGAATCAGCTCGCCGACGCACCCGGTCTGACGCGCATTCCCTGAGCGCGGAACAGAAGCCCGGCTGTTGTGTCAGTGCGAAAAGCGGAGGTGCAGATATGATTGTCATTCTGGTTGTTTGTTCGGCTGTCGGACTGTTCTGCATCCGGGCGGGTGTGCTGCTGTGGAAGCGGCAGCGCATCTCGCTGCTGCACGACTATCACACTGCATCGGTCAGAGATGAGGATATTCCTGCTTACACGCGGAAAACGGGCATCGGTATGATCGTGATCGGCACGGGTGTTCTGCTCGCCGGCATTCTTTGCTTCATCCTTCAGACGCCGGCCGGTATGCTCTGTCTGCCTGCGGGAATGGCAGTCGGTCTGCCGTTCATCTGTACGGCACAGAAACGGTACGGCAGTTCCCGCAAAAACTGATGTTGCTGCGCAAAAAAGGGCATATGCCCCGACGGAAAGGAAATCAGCATGAAAAAACAGTTTCTTGAAATCGGCAAGATTGTCAACCGGCACGGTCTGAACGGCACCGTCAAGGTCATGCCGTGGTGCGACAGTCCGGACTTTCTCTGTGAATTTGAAACGCTGTACCGCGGCGCGCTCCATGTCCCGATGGAGGTCGAGCACGCGGCTGTGCAGAAAAATACCGTCCTCATCAAGTTTGCGGGCGTGGACACGCCGGAGGCGGCCGATGCCCTGCGCAATGCCGTCTTATTCATGAACCGCAGCGATATTGAGCTCGACGAAAACAGCTTCTTCGTGCAGGATCTGCTCGGCATGACCGTGCAGGACGCGGACACGCAGACGGTTTACGGCAAGCTGACCGATGTCCTGCAAACCGGCGCCAACGATGTCTACGAGGTCACGGCGCCGGACGGCAGAAAGCTGCTCGTGCCGGTGATTCCGCAGGTCGTGCTCCGGATCGACGAGGAGACGGACACGGTGCTGATCCGGCCGCTGGAGGGGCTTTTCGACTGATGCAGATTGAGATTGCGACGCTGTTTCCGGAGATGTGCGAGGCCGTGCTCTCCGCGAGCATTCTCGGCAGAGCGCGCGCAAAGGGCGCGATCACGGTCAACTGCCACCAGATCCGCGACTACACGGCAGACCGCCACAACCGCGTGGACGATTCGCCGTTCGGCGGCGGCATGGGCATGGTCATGCAGGCACAGCCGGTCTACGACTGCTGGAAGGCCGTGCGGGCGATGTCCGACCTGCCGATGCACACGATTTATCTGTCCCCGAAGGGCAGGACGCTGACGCAGCAGCGCGTCCGTGAGCTCGCCCGGCTGCCGCGGCTGTTTTTGCTCTGCGGACATTATGAGGGGGTCGATCAGCGCGTGCTGGACCGTATCGCGGACGAGGAGATCTCCGTCGGGGATTATGTGGTCACGGGCGGGGAGCTGCCCGCGCTGATCTTAACGGACGCCGTTGCGCGGATGTGCGAGAATGTCCTGCCCGCACCCGATGCCTACGAGGACGAGAGCCATTACGCCGGGCTGCTTGAATACCCGCAGTATACCCGCCCGGAGGTCTGGGAGGGGGAGGCCGTGCCGCCCGTCCTGCTCTCCGGACACCATAAAAATATTGCGGCGTGGCGGCAGGCGCAGTCTGAGGCAATTACACGGGAACGCCGTCCGGATCTTTGGGCAAAATGGTCAAACGGACAATAATCCCGCCGTCTGTTGTGGAGTTATACAAAAATTACTGTTGAAAACTAGCCTGTTGAACAAAGGTTTTCAACCGGTTTCAACAAAATGTTTTCGTAAATATGCCCAAACGAACAGGCAATCTCTTTGCCGGAATGTAGCATACCGGAGAATTTTGAGCGAATCTGCCCGATTTGTGAAGAATACCCGTTGACGAAACAGTTATTTATCAGTATAATGATATCGAGGTTCCGCAGTGAAGCCGGCACCGGTACACGAGAAAAGATGTACAATGTGTATTCACAGGGGTCAGAGGGGGCGTCAGAAGCGGAGCTTTCCGATATGTCCGTTTGGGTATTGAATTCATAAAGGAGAGTAAAGTCTATGTGTATCAAAGATGTCATGGTTCAGAATCAGGTAGGTCTGCACGCCCGTCCTGCAACCTTCTTCATTCAGAAGGCCAATGAGTTCCGCTCTGCGATCTGGATTGAGAAGGAGGAGCGCCGTGTCAACGCCAAGAGTCTGCTCGGCATCCTTTCTCTGGGAATCGTCGGTGGTACGGCGATCCGCATCATTGCTGACGGCACGGACGAGGAGCAGGCAGTTGCTTCTCTGGTCGAGCTGGTTGACAGCGGATTCAGCGACGAGAGCCGCTGAGTTTCCGGCAAACACAACAGCAACGGGGCATTCCGCAGCGGAGTGCCCCGCTTTTTTTTGCAATCAGAAAGGAAATTCCGGCTGATTTTCCGTCATTTTTCTGTGTTAAACCGTCGGGAATCGTCCATACTGATGCTGTGCGGGTCTTCCCCGCAGAGAGAGGAAGGATCAGTATGAGAATTGTAAGCGGCATCATCCGGCGGTTTGCGGCAGTCTTTGCGGCACTGCTGCTCTCTGCCGGCGGCGCCGTGCGGTATTATGCCGGCGCACTGCCGGATCATTTTTTTACGGAATCCGGCGGGAGCGTCTCGGTTCCGGCGCTGCTGCCCGTGACGCTGCACCGCTGCACGGATACGGTTCCGCAGCAGGCGGAGCTGCGGCTCTTCGGGATGATTCCCGTCAAGACCGTTTCCGTGTCGGCCTTTCAGCCCGCGTCGGTCTATGTCGGCGGGGAACCGTTCGGCATCCGGATGCTGATGGAGGGCGTCATGGTCGTCTCGCTCGGCGATGTCCGGACGGGCAGCGGCACGGTGTGTCCGGCGAAAGACGCGGGTATCGCGGTCGGTGATATCATCCTGTCCGTCAACGGCAGGGCTGTCCGCAGCAATGCCGAAGTACAGGCAGCCGTCAGCGCCTCGGACGGCGCGCCGGTTTCCGTGATGCTGCGGCGCGGGGACGGGCACCGGACCGTGACCGTTCAGCCGGCATATGCCGAGGCGGGACACCGCTGGCAGACCGGAATGTGGGTGCGCGACAGCACCGCCGGCATCGGCACCGTGACCTATTATATGCCCTCTGAAACCGGCAGCATCCGGTTCGGCGGGCTGGGACACGCGGTCTGCGATGCGGACACCGGCGAGCAGATTCCGCTGCGGTCGGGCGAGGTCGTCACGGTGTCTGTCGATGAAATTGTCGCGGGGACGGCCGGAAAGCCCGGTGAACGGCGCGGCAGCTTCGACGCGGAGACGGACGCCGGAACGCTCCTTGCGAACACCGAAAGCGGCGTGTACGGCATTTTGCATGAATTGCCGGAAAAACAGATTGTATTGCCGCTCGGCAGCCGGCAGGACATCCGGCGCGGCGATGCGTGGATTTATACGACGCTGCACGGCATCCGGCCGGAGGCGTATTCGGTTGTCATCGAGGAGATCCGGGGGAATGACAGCGCCCGGCGCGACCTGATTCTCCGCGTGACGGATGAGCGTCTGCTGCGGGAGACGGGCGGCATCGTGCAGGGAATGAGCGGCAGTCCGATCGTACAGGACGGCAGGCTGGTCGGCGCGGTCACGCATGTTTTTGTGCGCGACCCAACCAGAGGATACGGCATTTTTGCGGAAAATATGTACGCGGACCAGATCGGATTCTGAGCGCGCCGCGGTGCTGCGGGAGTGGCTTTTTCGGGGCGTGATATCATATCTGAAATAAGGTATCCGCTTCGCGGATGCTATTTTAGAATGGGGACCTCTATCGCAGGTCCCCAAGCCCGCCGAGCTCTCCTTATGCGGGAGAGTTTCGCTCGCTGCGGCGAGCGACAAGGGCTCTGCCCTTGACCCGCGAGCTTTTTGAAAAAAGCTCGACCAAAAACTATATTTTTGTGTGCGACCCAAAGCTCCGGTTTGCCCCGCAGAGAACTTTAGAAATTGCCCGCGGGGGCTCCC
>JAFPQL010000183.1 GCA_017414145.1 Oscillospiraceae bacterium
CGCCGAGGAACGGGTCAGTTGCGATGATGAACGGACGGATGTAGAGCGAAGCGCCGTCGATGTGCGGAACCCAGTCCTTCTCGACCTTGAGCAGCTCCATCAGACCCTCCATTGCCATTTCCTCCGGCAGCTCCGGAATGACCAGACGGCTGTTCGAGCTGTTGAGACGCTTGAAGTTCTCGGTCGGGCGGAAGAGCTGAATGCCGCCGTCTGCGCGGCGGTAAGCCTTCAGACCCTCAAAGACCTCCTGCCCGTAATGCAGGCAGAGTGCAGCCGGAGAAAGCTCCAGATTGCCGTAGGGGACGATGCGGGCGTCATGCCAGCCCTTGCCGGTCTTATAGTCCATGATGAACATATAATCGGTAAAGACATGACCGAAGCCGAGCTTCGACTCATCTGTCGGCTTCGCCTTCAGAGAGGCAGCCTTTTCAAAACGAATGTCCATTTGCTTTTCCTCTTTTCGTGTGAATTTGCTCCCGCACATTCCAAAGCGGAAACGGTGCGGGGCTATGTCAGGCTGAAAGATCAGCCGGCATTCCCTTTCAGGTAGCGGGGCGCATATTTTTCGCGGTAGAGTCTGGCGGCGTACTGCGCGGAAATCGCAGTGACAGCGATAATCGCAGTCAGCAGCAGAATGCGGCGGACGAGCTTCATAGGAATCATGCTCCCTTCTGCCGGTTTTTCCGGCATTTCTTTTCCGGCGGAATGATCCGCCTTTCTTATTATATCACAAAATCGTCCGTATGAAAAGAGGTTTTGCAAATTTTGTGCAAATCGCGGAGAGTTCGGCCGCCGCTTTTGACTGATGTATCAGCGCAGAGCCCGCCGAACGGCGGCGTGTGTGCGTTCTGTTTCCCTCTCCCCGGCGGAAACAGAACGGCTCCGTACCGGAAAGACAGACTGACCGATGCGGAGCCGCGTTATATTGCGTTATTTCGATTGCAGAACAAACTGCCGGATCAGATAGAACGCATAAATATGTGCGGGGTAGTAGATGTAGAAGAACCGTTTGAAGCCTTTGCCGCGCCTGCCGTTATACAGCAGCAGAAGCGGCAGCGCAAAGACCATGAAGCACTGGAAATTGTATTTCAGCAGCGATTCTGAGAGCGGCCGGACGGTCTCCATTTTACTGAGCCCGAAGATGCTGAGACAGTTGCTGATCAGCATATGATAACGCGGGAAATGTGCGTTTGTGAACCAGAATATTCTGGCAGGAAGCTGCGGCAGCATCACGGCCGTATAGATCGCACAGTAGGTCAGATAACCGATTGCGAGCTTTTTCTTGCTGTCACGCCAGAGATAGAACAGAATGATCTGAACCGTCAGCCAGATGCCGCCCTCGGACATAAAAAGCGAACCGAACGGCGCGGCAACCGCTTGATCCGGGATGTTGATGAATGTGCTTGGGACGGTCTCGGTGATGATGACAACGGCGAGGAGCCCGACAGGGACAGCCGCAATCTGATACAGGATATAGTTCCGCAGCCGCTTTCTTCCCTTTTCCGGCTCCGTTTTCACCGTTTCCAGAATGTCAATCAGCCAGACGCCCGGTACGAGCGCGGTGAAGATGTTGTTGGTCACCGGCGGGAAATTTCTGCCGGGAAACCACCCTTCGAGTGCAAAGGGCACGACAACAGACAGTCCTGCCATGAGCAGGCACATTTTATAAAGCCGGAGCAGATACTGTTTCCGGTCTTTGGTATGCACAGCGCCTTCCGCCGCACAAAAGAAGAAAATCACCGCGGCAAATCTGCCGATATACCGAAACGGAAGCGGTGCGCCGAGAAAGGTGTTCAGGTGGTCGAGCGTCATGCAGACCACGGCGATGATTTTCAGAGCGGTTGTACTCATACGACGGAATCACATCCTCTCATCATGTATGTAGCTTTACTCAATATACATAACACACACATATTATACAGCATTGATTCTCTAATGTCAATATAATCCGGCACATTTTTCTGATATTTATGATGATTCAATTCTGTATATGCAGCGAAAATAAACGCATTGCCGCATACAGACACAAAAAGCCCTGTCCGCTGCCCGCGGGCAGTGCGGCTGCGCGGAACGGTTGCGTTTTGCGCGGTAATGTGGTATAATAACAGTGAAAACTATCCGGCATCTGCCGGACAAGGAGGAACCGGACGATGAAGCTGCTGCTCGTGGACGGAAACAGTATCTTAAACCGCGCCTTTTACGGCGTCAAGCCGCTTTCCAATCAAAAGGGCATTTTCACCAATGCCGTATTCGGCTTTTTCAACATTCTGCTGCGCGCAATGGACGATGTGAAGCCGACCGATACGGTCATTGCCTTTGACCGCCGCGAACCGACCTTCCGGCACAAGGCGGTTGCCTCCTACAAGGCAAACCGCAAGGGAATGCCGGAGGAGCTTGCGATGCAGCTGCCCTATACAAAGGACATTCTGACCGCGATGGGCTATGCGGTCGTGACCTGCGCCGGCTGGGAGGCGGACGACATTCTGGGAACGCTCTCCGCCGCCTGTGACCGTGCGGGCGCGGACTGTGTCATCCTGAGCGGCGACCGCGACAATCTCCAGCTCATCACCGACCGCGTGACCGTCCGTCTGGCGACCAACAAGGAGCCGGTACTCTATACAAAAGAGAAATTTGAAGCGGACTACGGCTTTCCGCCCGCCGGCCTGATCGACCTCAAAGCCCTGATGGGCGATTCCTCCGACAACATCTCCGGCGTCGCGGGCATCGGCGAAAAGACCGCGATGGCGCTGATTCAGCAGTACGGCAGCATCGAGGCGCTCTACGAAGCCCTCCCGGACGGCGATTTCAAGCCGGCTGTCCGCAAAAAGCTCGAAGCGGGCAGGGCGGACGCCGAGCAGAGCCGCTGGCTGGCGACGATTGTCACGGATGCCCCGATTCCGACCGATCCGGCTGCATATGCACGCAAGCCGCAGGACGACGCGGCGCTTTCTGCGCTGCTGACCGAGCTGGAGCTCTACAAGCTGATGGAGCGGCTGCACATCGAGCCTTCCGCGGCGGCCGCTGCGGCAGAAAGCCGTCAGACGGCGGAGATTCCGCTGCCGGAGTCCGTTCCGTACACGAGGGAGCGGCTCGATGCCGCCTGTCAGAGCAAAACGCCCGTCGATTTCCTGTATGCCGGCGGACTGCTCCGCATTGCGCATGACGGCGCGGTGTTTCCGGTGACCGATCCGGCGATGATCTTTCAGTTTCTCATGTCAGACGCGAAAAAGCGCACCTTTGACGCCAAGCCCGTCTACCGCCTGTGCATGGAGCAGGGCGGCACGCTGAAGAATCTCGTGCTGGACACCGCAATCTGCGCCTATCTGCTCAACCCCTCGACGCCGGAATATACGGTCGAACGGCTCTGTGCGGGCGCGGGTCTGCCGTATCCCGCAGACCGCGGCGAGGCAGCCGATATTTCCGCGCTGCCGGCACTTTCTGACGCGCTGGAACGCGCTGTCACGGACGAGGGCATGGAGAAGCTGCTCCGTGAAATTGAACTACCGCTGGTCGAGGTGCTCGCCGACATGGAGCATACCGGTGTGCGGGTTGACGCGGAGGGCGTCCGGCGGTTCGGCGAGACACTGACCGCGGAGATCGTGCGGCTGGAGGCGGAGATCTACCGCCATGCCGGACAGAAATTCAACATTCTCTCGCCGAAGCAGCTCGGCGCGATCCTCTTTGAGCAGCTTGCGCTGCCGCACGGCAAGAAGACCAAGACCGGCTGGTCCACCAACGCCGAGGTGCTGGAGGGGCTGCGCGGTCAGCATCCGATCGTCGATCTCGTGCTGCAATACCGGCAGTACACCAAGCTGAACTCGACCTATGTCGAGGGACTGCTCGCCGCCGTGCAGCCGGACGGCAGAATCCACACCTGCTACCGCCAGACCGAAACCCGCACCGGCAGAATCTCCTCGACGGAGCCGAATCTCCAGAACATCCCCGTGCGGACGGCGCTGGGACGCGAAATGCGCAAGTTCTTCATTGCGGCGGAGGGCTGCACGCTGCTTGACGCCGACTACAGCCAGATTGAGCTCAGACTGGTTGCGCATCTCTGCGGCGATGACAATATGCGCCGCACCTTTGCCGAGAACCGCGACATTCACCGTACAACTGCCGCACAGGTCTTTCATATGCCGGAGGAAATGGTCACGAAAGAGATGCGTTCGGCGGCAAAGGCGGTCAATTTCGGCATTCTCTACGGCATCGGCGCCTTTTCGCTGTCGAAGGACCTCGGCATCTCCGTCGCAAAGGCGGACAAATATATCAAGGACTACCTGAACTCCTTCCCGCGGGTCGAGCAGTTCATGAACGGCACCGTCGAGCAGGCAAAGGCTTCCGGATATGTCACGACGCTGTTCGGCAGAAAGCGCTTTGTGCCGGAGCTGCGGGCATCCAACAAGAATGTGCAGGCGGCAGGACGCCGCATTGCGATGAATACGCCCGTTCAGGGCACGGCTGCCGATATCATCAAGGCGGCGATGGTGCGCGTCTGGCAGCGGCTGCGGGCGGAGGTTCCCGCGGCAAAGCTGATTCTTCAGATTCACGACGAACTGATCGTCGAAGCGCCGTTTGCCGATGCGGAACGCGCCGCGGAAATTCTGCACACGGAAATGGAGCAGGCCTGCGTCCTTTCCGTGCCGCTGACCGCAGAGGTGCAGGAGGGACAGAGCTGGTATGACGCAAAGGGATGAGCTGACCTTCTCGCTGCTCTCGGAAGAAAATGTGGCGGGCGCGGCGGCGCTGTGCAGGGAATGCTTTACGACGCCGTGGCCGGAATCTGTCTACCGGCGGGAGCTTCAGAATCCGCAGTCGGTCGGCTTTGTCTGCACGGACGGGACACAGGTGGTCGGGTTCATTCACTGCGACTTTGTGCTGGACGAGCTGACGCTGAATACGCTTGCCGTTTCGGCGGAATACCGGCGGCGCGGCATCGCGGGAAGGCTTTTTGCGGCGGCAGCTGAAATGGTCGCGGGCGTCTGCACGGTCTGCTATCTGGAAGTGCGGGAATCCAACACACCGGCGCGGCGGCTCTATGAATCGCTTGGATTTGTGCAGAACGGCTGCCGTCCGCGCTATTATCACGATCCGGACGAGGCGGCTGTGCTGATGCAGAAGCTGCTGTGAGGCGGGGTTCTCCGTTCACGAGAAATTCATCTTTTATTCACGCAGTATTCATATTCAACACAGAGAAATATTGTATACTTAATCTGTATCCGTATGTCTCCGGACGGCAGTCCGCTGCCGGAATCCGCAGACGCGAACAGGCAAACAAGGGAGGTATGTGCTGTGGCAATGGATAAGGTTCTGATTGTTGACGATAACCAGAATATCTGCGATCTGCTGCGGGTATATCTGGAAAAGGAAGGCTATACAACCATGATCTCCAATGACGGAGAGGAGGCAGTCGCAAAATTCAATGCGCTGCATCCGGACATCGTGCTGCTGGATGTCATGCTGCCCGGTATGGACGGCTGGCAGGTCTGCCGCGAAATCCGCAAAAAATCCAATGTGCCGATCATCATGATTACGGCCAAGTCTGAGACCTTTGACAAGGTGCTGGGGCTCGGCCTCGGCGCAGATGACTATATCGTCAAACCGTTTGATACCAAGGAGGTTGTCGCCCGCATCCGTGCCGTGACGCGCAGAGTTGTGCAGACACCGGCGGAGTCCGAGGTGCGCGAGGTGCATTACGACAAGCTCTCCGTCAATATGTCCCGCTATGAGCTGCGCGTGGACGGCAAGGTCGTCGAGGCGCCGCCGAAGGAGCTGGAGCTGCTCTACTGTCTGGCCTCGCACCCGAACCGCGTGTTCTCGCGTGACCAGCTGCTGGACGAGGTCTGGGGCTTTGAGTATTACGGCGATTCCCGCACGATTGATGTGCATATCAAGCGCCTGCGCGAGAAGCTCGAAAATGTTTCCGACAAATGGCTGCTGCGCACCGTCTGGGGCGTGGGCTACAAGTTTGAAGTACCCGACGAGGCGGAGTAATCCGCCATGCTGAGAAGCGTCTACTCGCGCATCTTTTATCTCTGCACGATCGTGCTGATGTTCGCCTGCGCCGTCACGGGTCTGATTACCGCGATGTATGCGGACCGTGCCGTCGAGCAGCAGGCGCAGGAGGGCTTTGACCGGACGGCGCGTGCGCTGCTGAACCGGATCTACGCGCTCTCCGCAGAGGCGGGCTCGCTTCCGCTCAAAGCCGTACAGACCGAGCTGGAGGATTACACCCGCAATTACAATGTGGACTGCTATGTCTTCAATCAGGACGGCGTCTGCATCGTCCGCTCCGACTACAACACGACCGAGATGACCCTGAGCGCCGCACTGCGCGAGGCGGCCAGAGAGGAGCCCTATATCCGCATGGGCGGTGCAGCCGGCAATTTTTCCGAATCGACCGCGACGCACATCGAGCGGTTTGTGCCGGCGGCGGGCAGCGAAAGCTGCTATCTGATGCTGATTTTCCCGATTGCCTACCTGAGCGACTTTACCGCGACACTGCTGACAGCGCTCGTGATTACCGTTCTGGTGATCGGGCTGATCGGTGCCGCGCTGTATTATTACATCACCGTGAGCCTGCTGCGGCCTGTGCGGAGCATCACGCACGCGGCAGAGCGCTATGCGGCGGGCGATTTCTCCGAACGGCTGGCGCAGACCGGCGATCCGGAGCTGGATTATCTCGGCGGCACGATGAACCGTATGGCGGAGTTCATCGACCGGAACGAGCGCAGCCGCCGCAGCTTCATCTCGAATGTCTCCCATGAGCTGAAAACGCCGATGACGACCATCGGCGGCTTTGTGGACGGCATTCTGGACGGCACGATTCCGCCGGAGGAGGAGCGGCATTATCTCAAGACCGTCTCGTCCGAGGTGCGCCGTCTGACCCGTCTGGTGCAGTCGATGCTCAATATCTCGAAATTCGAGGAGGGCACCCTTTCGCCGGATTTCCGGCGGCTGGATGTCACCGCGCTGCTGATTCAGACGCTGTTTCTGTTTGAGAAGAAGATCGACGCCAAGCATCTGGATGTGCAGGGGCTGGACGACTGTCCGCGTCTGGAGGCCGATGCCGACCGCGATCTGATGCAGCAGGTCTTTTATAATCTGATTGAAAACGCAATCAAATTTGTCAATGAGGGCGGCGTGCTGTCCTTTGCCGCGGAATCCGATGACGAGCAGGTGCATCTGCATCTGCGCAACAGCGGCGAGGGACTGACCGAGGAGGAAACCGCCCATGTGTTTGACCGGTTCTATAAGACCGATACCTCCCGCGAACGCGATACGACCGGCGTCGGGCTGGGGCTTTCGATTGTCAGCCGGATCATGGTGCTGCACGGCGGCTCCGTGACCGTCCGGAGTGTCTGCGGCGAGTATACGGAGTTTATCGTCAGTCTGCCCGTCCGGCAGCGGAAGGAAGCCGCGTCAGACAGTTCCGCACCGCAGAAGGAATAACGCGGCGGCAGCGCTGCCGTCGGTTCAGAAAGGAGCGTGCAGCCGATGAACGATGATCTGCAGGACATTCTGTCCGGCCTGACGGAAACACCCGAAACGCCGGAAGAACCGGAATCCGCGGAAATACCGGACATTCCGGAGCAGGCGGAGGAAACGGCCTCCGGCAGCGCGTCCGCACACACGCAGTCCGATGACATCATCGGCGCGATTCTCGGTGCGGAGCAGCGCGACGGCAGCCGGCAGGATCTGTTCGGGCTGGCGCCGCCGGAGGGCATCGTGCCCGCGGAACCGGTGCGCAGGCAGCGGCATCTGCTGCTCAAGACCGCGCTGACCCTGCTGACGCTGGGTGTGCTGGGCTTTGCCGTATTCTGTATCGTCTGGGATGTCCGGCACGGCACCGCGGATCAGTTTTATCCCGCCGGAAACATCGTGCGCGTGCAGATCAACCGGCAGATGGAGCCGCATCCCGCCTCGGCGCTGGTCGATGAAAACGGCCGGTACAGCTTTGAGGGCATTGCGGAGACGGTCATGCCCAGCATCGTCGAGATCTACACCTATAAGGACGATCATATGCTCGGCTCCGGCTCCGGCATCATCCTGACGGCAGACGGCTATATCGCCACAAATGCCCATGTCATCGCCAATGCGGAAAGCCTCTCCGTCCGGCTGTACGGCACGGAGGACGACCGCTATACGGCGACGGTGGTCGGACATGACACCAAGACCGATCTGGCGATTCTGAAAATCGCGGCGGACAATCTGCCGCCCGCAGTGCTCGGAAATTCCGACAATGTCCGGATGGGAGAGACGGTCTGTGCGCTCGGCAATCCCGCGGGGCTGCACAGCTCGATTACGACCGGCATCATCTCCGGCGTCAACCGGAAGGTGCGTGCGGAATCGACCAACTTTGAGATGGAGTGCTTCCAGACCGATGCGGCAATCAGTCCCGGCAATTCCGGCGGCGCACTGGTCAATCTGTACGGTGAGGTGATCGGCATCACCTCCTCAAAATACAACAACAACACGCCGTTCGGCAGCGGAAACTATGAGGGACTCGGCTTTGCGATTACGGTCAACGAGGCGATGCCGATTCTGACGGAGCTGATTGAGCAGGGATATGTCAGCGGCAGAGTGCGCATCGGCATCCGGTTTCTGGAAAATGCGGAAGCACTGCGCGAGGCGGCCAATGACGGTGTGCAGCTTCCCGCGGAGCTGAACGGAAAGGGTCTGCTGATCAAAGAGATTGACGAGGATTCCGATCTGAACAACACGACGATTCAGCCGGGCGACTGGATTCTGGCGATGAACGGCAGGGACATTTCGGACTACGATTCTGTCAACGAAGTGATCAGCGAACTGGGGGCAGGCGATTCGGTACACTGCCGGTGCGGGCGCATCCGCGAGGACGGCACGCTCCAGACTTTTGAGATTGATTTCCGGCTGCTGGAGGATCATTCCGGTAACTACTGAGGAGCAGGCGGGGGACTTCCGCAGCGTCCCGATTTTTCATTCTGCATACAGACCGGCGCCGCCATGATTTTGCATGGCAGCGCCGGTGTTTTTTGTATGATGCAGATGCCGGCCGTCAGGACAGGTCGTTCTCCTCAGCTTCCAGCTTCTGCATATAGCGGTTGTACCGCCGCACCTTCCATTCACCGGACAGCAGATTGAACAGGAAGAATACGGCAAATCCGATCAGCGCATCGGTCACAAAGCCGTATGCGCCCGCTGCCTTCCACGCAAAAATGTTCAGGAAGTGGTCGGCTGCTGTCCACGAAGCGGAGAGCAGGGCGGCCGCCAGTGCGTAAAAGCCGATGCGTCTGCCCCGTGCGGCGGGCGCCGGGTCCAGCTCCTTCCCGAAATGCTTCGGCAGCTCGTGGACATCGTTCTGCAAATCGACGCCCCACATTGCCAGCACCATCAGGAACAGCAGCACAAGCTCCGGTACTGCCAGTTCGCCCCGGAATCCGACATAAAGAATCCGCACGACCACATAAAAGACCGCGATCACGCCGGCGATTGCAAGACGCTTTTCGCTGACCTGTGCGACGCGCTCATCGCCTGACGCTGCCTTGCGGAGTTTGTCCGCCGTTTTCTGCTGTGCGGGTGTCATTTCACTGTACTTCATGATGATTACTCCTTTCTTTCGCCGGCGCTGTCCCGCTCCGCAGCCGGAATCCAGAACAGCTCATCCAGTGTTTTGCCGAGTGCATCACAGATTGCGATGCAGAGATTCAGGGTCGGGTTATAATTCCCCGATTCGATCATCCCGATGGTCTGCCGCGTGACGCCGACCGCGTTTGCCAGCGCCTCCTGGTTCATGTCGCATTCCATGCGGGCGATCTTGAGCCGTTTGTTTTTCATGACAGCTCCACCGCCTTTCATGCTCCAATTATACACCAAACTTTGCAGAATGTCAAGTATATCTTGCATCAAGGAAGATAAAATTTGCATTTTCGGAGGAATTGCCAAATCACACCCGTCAATATTCCGCTCCTGCTGTATAGCCTGCACAATGGACCCGTCTGCCGCATCCCGTTTTTTGCAGCAGTTTCTAAAAAATTCCGAAAACCCCTTGCATTCTTTCCCGAAATCCGGTATAATAAAGTAGATTAGACCTATGCTTCGGAAAGAAGGAGACAATATGCCAAGCGATATGCAATCAACGCCGCAGAGAACCGCCGGCAGCGCCAATCGCCGCCGGAAACGCCGCCGCAGACGCGGCCCCGCTGTCCGGTTCCGGTTCGGTTTCTTCTGCTTCATCTGGATCGCTGTGATGATCGGCAGCTTTCTGTACTATATGTTCGTCCGGAATACCGACCCCGACCGCGATGTCTTTGTAAAAAAGAAGCCGGATACCGAAAGCACGCAGACCACCGGCCTGCCGGCAGGCACCGGTACGACCGCATCGGGCGGCGCCGCATCCACGCAGCAGACAACCAGAACCACTGCCGCCGAGGAATCCTCGCGTGTGGTCATGGAAGCGAAAATCAATCCCGTGCCGGAAAGCCCCGCACAGCCCGCCTCGTATCTTGAAAGCTGTGCGTTTGTCGGCGATATGATCGTACACCGGTTCGGTGAATCCGGCCTGCTGCAAAAGAAAAATGTCTACGCCAGCGAGAAGCTCAATCTCTCGAATTATAAGAGCGAATACATCCTGCTGCCGGACGGCACGACGATCCGCATTCTGAGTGCGCTGTCGCGTGCGCAGTGCCCGATCTACCTGATGTTCGGCACCGAGGACTTTGCCGCGGGCGGCCGCGTGGACGAGATCACCGCGAACTTCACCGCGCTGCTCAATTCCGTCATCGCGGGCGCACCTGCCGCGCCGGTCTATGTCATGTCGATTCCGCCGGTCACGGCTGCTGCCGAAAAGCTCAAGAAGGGCGCCGTGCGCAATGCCGATATCGACCTGTATAACTCCAATCTGCTGGAGCTGGCAAACCGTGCGAATGTCTATTTCATTGACACGAACACCGCGCTCAAGAACAGCGAGGGCAGACTGGATCCCGCGCTGGCCGAGCAGGACGGCATCCACCTCAGCAAGGAGGCGGGCGAGCGGCTGCTCAGCTATGTGCTGAACCATTTCCCTGTTGCATAATTCAAACCTCTATATAACAGAATAAGCAGCGTTCCGGCGAAGGGGTAATCGCCGTGTACGCTGCTTGTTCGTTTTCCGTGCCGGATTCAGCCGGCGGACGGCGTCCGCGTGAAGGGCGCCAGCTCTGCCCGGACGGCAAAGCCCTGTGCTGCACCGCAGACCGGACAGCTCTGCGGCGGCTCGCTGCCCGTGTGCAGATGCCCGCAGTTCAGGCAGATCCAGACCGACTGCCCCTCGCTGCGGAACAGTTGTCCGGACTGCATCAGTCCGCCGAACAGCCCGAAGCGCTCTGCGTGACTGCGCTCGATCTCCGCCAGAGAACGGAACAGCGCCGCTTCTTCGGCAAAGCCCTCTTTGGCGGCAGTCTCCGCAAAGGCGGGATAGACCGTATCCGCCTCGCGGCGCTCGGCCTGCTCCGATTCCGTCAGCATCCGGCA
Source organism: Oscillospiraceae bacterium (assembly GCA_017414145.1). The sequence continues at coordinate 11,488 of JAFPQL010000183.1, forward strand.
GAGGTCGCCCTCCGGTGCGGGCGGGAACTCAGCGGCGAAGTGCAGCGCCGAGATGCCGCAGGCGGAAAGCCGCTTTGCGAGCAGCTCCGCGTGAATCAGCTCCTGTTCGGCAGTCAGCTCAAAGAGCCTGCGCAGGACTGCCTGCTGCTGCTGCGATGCCGCCCGCGCCGCCAGCAGATAGCGCGTGTGTGCCTGACATTCTCCCGCAAAGGCCCGCATCAGGTTTTCGCGGGTCTGCAAACCGGTTTCATCCATATCGCTTCCTCCGTTTCATGCGGCGAAATTGCCGTGATGCGGTTATTTTGCCCGACGCCGGCGGGATTATGCGTGAATATCACCGAAAAGCGCCGGAATGCGTCCGCCGCGTTTATGGGATACACTGAAAATGCCGCAATATGGCTTTACAGAACCGGTTTTATCTGCTATCATGGTAATATCCGTGCGGGCGGAATCCCGCAGAATACAGAAAGTGAGGACATCTATTATGAAAAAACACAGCTTCATGCGCCGGGTGCTGAGCGCCGCGGCAGCAGCCGTTCTGACACTGGCACTGGCCGGATGCGGCGGCAGCCAGAAGACAGCCAATTCGCTGGAGAAGGTCAAAAACGCGAAGAAATTTGTGCTGGGTCTGGACGCGACCTTTGAGCCGATGGGCTATACGGACGCGAACGACAACATTGTCGGATTTGATATCGACCTGGCCGAGGAGGTCTGCAAGCGCATGGGCGTGACGCTTGCCAAGCAGCCGATCAACTGGGACACCAAGGAGGAGGACCTCAACAGCGGCAGAATCGACTGCATCTGGAACGGAATGTCCGTCTCCCCCGCCCGTGCGGAGGCGATGAACCTCTCTGAGCCGTACATGAAGAACGCGATGGTCTTTGTCGTGCCGGCCAAGAGCGGCGCGGCGAAGATGAGCGATCTCGCAAACGCCAAGATCGGCGTGCAGAACGGCTCGACCGCGCAGGAGATTCTGGAGAAGTCCGAGGTCGGCAAGACGGCTTCGGTTCAGGCGATCGCTACCAATGTCGAGGCGCTGCAGCAGATGGATCTGGGGCTGGTCGATGCCGTGTTCCTCGATTCGGTCGTTGCGGACTACAAGATCACTTCCGAGCAGAAGGACTGGGTCGTCCTGCCGGAGGGCCTTGAGGAAGAGGAATACGCAATCGGCTTCCGCAAGGGTGACAAGGAACTGCGCGATGAGGTGCAGAAAATCCTCAGCGAGATGAAGAAGGACGGAAAGGTCGCTGAAATCAGCACAAAGTGGTTCGGCAGCGACATCACGACCATCAAATAAAGGCAACACCGCACAAAGCCCGATGCACCGCACATCGGGCTTCGCTCTTGGCGGCGCCGCACGATGCCGTTCAGAAAGGAGTTATATGGCACACGATCATTCGCTCTACAAAAAACTGTCCGGCATCGTGGCACCGATTGCGTTTCAGTATCTGATGGCGTCACTGGTTACGGCGAGTGATGCGTTCATGCTCGGCTTTCTCGATCAGGATTCGCTTTCGGCGTCGTCGCTGGCGGGACAGGTCGCCTTTGTGTTCAGCCTGTTTTACGGCGCGTTCGTGTTCGGGCTGACGGTGCTGGCCGCACAGTACTGGGGACGGGGTGACAGCCGGACGGCGCAGGAGGTGCTGGCAATTACGATGCGCTATTCCCTGCTGGCGGGGCTTGTGTTTACGGCCGGTACGGCGCTGATTCCGCGGCAGATCATGATGCTCTTCACCTCGGATGCCGCACTGACCGCGGCGGGCGCCGACTATCTGCGGACGGTGTCGGGCGCCTTCCTGCTGACCGGCTTTACGCAGGTGTATTTCGGCATGATGAAGGTCTGCGACCGCGCAAAGCTAAGCTCTCTGATCGGCTCGCTGTCCGTTCTGCTGAACATTCTGCTGAATGCGCTGCTGATATTCGGCATCGGGCCGTTTCCGCGCATGGGCATCCGGGGCGCGGCGCTGGCAACGCTGCTTTCCAGAGTCTTTGAGGCAGTCATGGTGATCGGCTCCGTCGCGGGGAAGCACTGTCCGCCGCTGAAGCTCCGGCAGATGTTCCGCTCCGGCAGCCGCGCACTGCACCGGGACTACTGGAAATACACCGTACCGCTGCTGGTGAACCAGATCGGCTGGGGCGGCGGCGTGACGATGTATTCGGTCATCATGGGGCATCTTGGCTCGGACGCCGTTGCGGCGAATTCCATCGCAAGCATCGTGCGGAGCATCATCGCAAGTCTTTGCTGGGGCATCGCGTCCGGTGTCGGCATCATCATCGGCGGAATGCTCGGCCGGGGAGAGCTGGCGCAGGCGAAGAAGGCAGGCGGCAGCTTTGTCCGGTTTTCCCTGCTGATCGGCGCGGCGTCCGGCGCGGTGATTCTCGCGGTCACGCCGGCGGTGCTCCGTGTCATCCGGCTGGAGCCGCAGGCGCAGGAATATCTGAAATACATGATGCTCATGGCGGCGTACTATATCATCGGAAACTCGCTCAATTCCACGGTGATTTCGGGAATTTTCCCCGCCGGCGGCGACACGCGCTTCGGGATGTGGTGCGATCTCATCACGCTCTGGTGTGTGGTCGTGCCGCTCGGCATGATCGGTGCCTTTGTGCTGAAGCTGCCGGTTCTGGCGGTGGCGTTCATCCTGACACTGGATGAATTTGTCAAGATTCCCGCGGTTTACCGGCATTACATGAAATACCGCTGGGTGAAAAACATCACGACAAAGGAGGCGTCCGTGCAGCCGGACCGCACATGACCGCCGCCTTGTCCGGAAACAGAAAACGCCGCAGGAAATCCGGTCTGTCACCGGGCATCCTGCGGCGTGCTTTTTTGTTTTTCGGGAGGGCGATTCCGCTGCGTTACATATCAAGGAGCGACAGAATGATAATCAGCGCAACCATCACCAGCAGCGCATTGATTCTGCCCGCTTTCCGGCAGGGATTTGCGATCTGCGGGCGTTTGTCCTTGTTGACGCGGTACATCTTTCTGCCGTAGCCGGGAATCAGCAGGCTTTTGAGCAGGTCCCGCGTATCCAGCTTGGCGGCGCGGTCCTCGCGGACGGCAAGCTGCTGCTGTACCTGCCGCTGCGTCACGGCGTACTGCACGGCGTCGATCACATAGCCGCAGTGGACGCACTGACACGCGCCCTGCTGTACTTCTCCGCCGCATCCCGGACAGAACACGGCGCCGATCGTATCGTAGTGATAGTGCGGATTCGCCCGCACAACCTGTTCGGGCGTGACATTCGGCGCTGCGGGCTGCGGACTGCTGGGCTCCAGCGTGGGCATCCCATTCCGCGGGTAGGAGACCTGCGTGGCGGCGGCAGCGGCTCTGCGGCGCTGCTCTGCTTCCCGCCGGCGGCGAAAGAGCCGCTGCGCCTGCTTGAATGCTTCAGGGTCTAAAATATAGTTGCAGTGGACGCAGACGGCAGACCCCGGCTCCACCGGCTGACCGCAGTCCCGGCAGAAGGTCTGTGCCTGTGCCGGCGCGGCCGGCTGTTCAAGCGGCTGAATGGGCGGCTGCCCCGGCTGAACAATGCCGCCGTGCGGCTGACGCGGTACGCTGACCCGCGGCGGCTGCTTGTTGTTCTGCGGCGGGGGTGCAAACTGATAATCCTGCATGATACTGCCTCCTTCAAAAGGGGGTTCTTTCTGTTGAAGTCAGCGGGCGGCCCGGCATCTGCCGTCCGGGTGTTTTTTCGATAAAAGGTCTGATGTCCGGCTGTGCTCCGGTCATCTGTCCGAATCGTCAAACGCATTTGCGGAGCCGACCGCGAGGTCACTGGTAAACGGGGACGAGAGCAGCGCGCACTGCTCGGAGGCGTCCGGCGGGGCAGTGTCGGTGATCGGCCGCCGGCTGATCAGCACATCCGTCACGGTGCCGTTCTCGCTGAGCACGCGGTAATACGGGATTTTGTCGATATCTGTGAAATACTGCCGGATCTGACTTGCCAGCGAATCCGGATCCGCATCACTGCCGTGCTGCTCCTCTGAAGCGGGCGGCAGCGCACAGGGTGTCCCGTTTTGTTCACACTGCTCCTGCCAGTACACGATGGCTTTCCGGATGTGTTGCGCTGTACTGTTCAGCTGAATCCGCCTTCTGTTTGCCAGAAGACTGACCATACAGCAGAGCAGAAGCACTGCCCCCGAAATCAGGACGGCCGTCAGGGCAGCCGCAGTCAGGCGCCTGCTGTACCGGTCGGTCATGTCAAAGACCGCCGCGGCAGGAGTATACGGCATCGGATTGCGTTCCTTTTTCCGGCGGTGCGCGAAAATCACCGCAAAAGGCACCGGCAGCAGCAAAAACAGAGCCGGAAGGGCATTGCGCACCAGCAGAAGAAACAGCAGAAACAGCACGGCGCCTGCGTAGATAAACAAGTCCGATTTGCGCACACGAGCCGCTCTGCGGAAGGCTCTGCGGTTTTCCTCCCTGTCCGACTGATCTGCTTCGTGCAGCGAATCCTCGGCTTCAATGTTCCGGACATTGCAATGCCGAAGCCATGATGCCGCGAGCAGCAGTACGGCACCCGTGAAGCAGAGCACCTTCCACGCGATGCTCCAGACCATGCCTTTTGTAAGTGTCTGTGCGTATTTTGCAGGCACCGGCACAGCGATCTCCCGCGTTGCCGGAAACGCTGCCAGCAAGACAGTCAGCAGCACGGCGCCCGCAGCAGCGGAAATTGCCGCAATGATGCAGCTTCGGCGGGCGGCTTTTTTCAGAGTATCCTTCAGGGACACTTCAGGACTTGTCGGTTTTGTCATGATGAGGCTCCTCCCTGCGCAGAACCGGTGTGCTGCCGGCCGTTACCGGTTCCGCGGATTCTGCTCCGCTGTCCGGTGCTTCTGCCTCCTCATCGGGAAGATCGGCAAAATGAATCTTGTCGGTTGTGTAGCTGTCGGTATCGGCGGGCAGCCCCTTTTTCTTCAGCTTTTCCGCGAGAAAATCGGAGAGGAAGGCGTACAGCGCCGCGAACAGCGGAATAAAGGCGACCATGCCGATGAAGCCGAACATTCCGCCGCCGACCGTGATCGCAAAGAGCGTCCAGAACATCGGCATACCGAGGGAATTGCCGAGAATCTTCGGGCCGAGGAAATTGCCGTCAAACTGCTGGAGCAGCAGGATGAAGATGACAAAGGGGATGACCTTTCCGGGCTCGGAGAGCAGCACGAGCAGGCCGCTCGGAACGGCACCCAGAATCGGGCCGAAGAACGGGATGATATTCGTCACGCCGACGATGATGGCGATCAGCGGCGCATAGGGCATCCGCAGAATGGTCATGCCGACGAAGCAGAGCATTCCGATGATGAACGAGTCCAGCGTCTTGCCGGAGAGAAAGTGCATGAAATTATAGCTGACATGAGAGCCGACGCGCAGGAAGGTGTGCGTCTTTTCGGTCGGAAAGAGTGCGTACAGCACCTTGCGCGCCTGCGCCTGATAGCGCTCCTTCTTGAACAGCAGGTAAATCGCAAAGACCATGCCGATGAAGAAATTGATCGAGCCGCGGACAATCGTGTAGGCGCCTGCCGTGACGGCGGCGATGAAATCCGCGCCGCCGCTGGCGATGCTGTCGAGCTTCGGCTCAAACTGTGTGGCGAGATTGCTGACGGAATTCTGCGCGCTGTTCCAGACGGAGATCAGCACGGAGTAGAGCTGCGGCTGGTCATGCTCCAGACCGGCGATGCGCGACTGAATCCAGTTTCCGGTTGAGGTCAGATATTCGGGGATGTTGACCAGCAGATTCTTGATGCTGGCGATCAGCTCCGGCACAATGGCGACGATCAGGCCGGTGATAATCAGCGCGACAATCAGCATGGTGCCGGCCAGCGCCAGCACACGCCGCAGCACGGGGCGCGGCTTTTTGCGGTCGGTCAGTTTGCCGACGGGTTTTTCAAGCCAGAGCATCACCGGGCAGAGCAGATAGGCGAACACCAGTCCCAGAAGCACCGGCATCAGCACGGAAACCGTCTTCCGGAGAATGGAGACGAGCGCCGACCAGCGCCACGCCGCAACACCGATGGCAAGGCAGATGCTGAAGATCCAGACGGCGGTCTTTGCGGTGCCGCGCTGTCTTTCATTCATACGAAATCTCATGGGCAGAGTCTGCCCTCCCTTCCATACGATATCTATTCATCATAATTATATCGCAAAACCGGAAAAAAAGAAAGTGCTTTCCGCGAATTTTAAGAAAACTGTCACCATTTGTTCAGAACATTTGTTTTCCGGTTCGGGACGGCACTGCTTCGCTGCGCAATTTTTATGCAGTCGGCCGCAAAATCCGCCTTCAGCGAATTTTCATGTGCGGTTCTCTTGCATTTTTGCACATGATATGCTATAATAAAACTGTATTGTCGGAAGTATGCCCTGTCCGGCAAGAGAGTGTGTACGGGCAGCAGAAGAAACGGAGTCGGACATACCCAATGCAAAGCACGAAACAGCTTGAACAGGAAGCCCTGACGCGCTATCTGACCGCAAAGGGACTCAATCCGCCGCAGCAGGACGCGGTGAGAACCGCGCTCGGTCCGGTCAGCGTTCTGGCGGGCGCCGGCAGCGGCAAAACCACAGCCATTGTCAACCGCATTGCCTTCCTGATGCGCTTCGGCGACGCCTACTACGGCGAAACCGGCGAACATACACCGGAGGAAACGGACTTTCTCCGGCAGACCGCCGCGGGCGAGATCCCGCCCGACGAGCAGCGGCTGACCGAAATCCTCGGCTTCGCGCCGGTTCCCGGCTGGCGGATCCTGGCAATCACCTTTACAAACAAGGCGGCTGCCGAACTGAAAAACCGGCTCTGCGCCATGCTCGGCGATGCGGGCGCGGAGGTCTGGGCGGCAACCTTTCACAGTGCCTGTGTCCGCATTCTGCGGCAGCACATCGACCGCCTCGGCTATACCGGCGATTTCACGATCTATGACGCCGACGATGCAAAGCGCGTCATTGCGGATGTGCTGAAAAGCGACGAAATGCGGCAGTACACCCGCGGCGTCACGCTCGAAAAGGCATTCCCGCCAAAGCTCGTCGCCTATGAGATCAGCCGCGCAAAGGATCGGCTGATGTCTCCCGAAGACCTCTCCGCAGAGGCGGGCGGCGATTACCGCCTCGGCACGGTTGCCCGCATCTACGCGGCGTATCAGCGCCGCCTGCGGGAGTCAAATGCCGTGGACTTTGACGACATCATTGCACTGACGGTGCAGCTCTTCCGTACCTGCCCCGATGTGCTGGACAAATATCAGAACCGCTGCCGCTATCTGCTCGTGGACGAATATCAGGACACGAACCCCGCGCAGTATGCGCTGATCCGTCTGCTGGCGGAGAAGCACCGCAATCTCTGCGTGGTCGGCGACGATGACCAGAGCATCTATAAATTCCGCGGCGCGACCATTGAAAACATCCTCTCCTTTGAGGAGCAGTTCCCTGACTGCAAGGTCATCCGGCTGGAGCAGAACTACCGCTCGACCGGACGGATTCTGGAGGCGGCAAATTCCGTCATCCGGAACAACACCGAACGCCGCGAGAAAACCCTCTGGACGGCTGCCGGCGACGGCGAACGCGTGATGTGGCTCCGCGTTTCCGATCAGTCGGAGGAGGCGCGCTTTGTCGCCGAGACGGTTGCGGAGGGCGTCCGGCAGGGCGGAAATTACCGCGACTATGCCGTGCTGTACCGCACACACGCGCTCTCCAACTCACTGGAACGGGCGCTCTCCCTTGCGAATGTCCCGTACCGCATTTACGGCGGTCTGCGCTTTTATGACCGCAAGGAGGTCAAGGACATCATCGCCTACCTCTGCGTCGTGAACAATCCCCGCGACATTCTGCGGTTTCAGCGGATTATCAATGAGCCGAAGCGCGGCATCGGCGCCGCGACGCTGGAGAACATCTCCGCCATTTCCCGCGACCTGAACCTCACGCCGCTCGAAGTGCTGGAGACCGCAGGGGATTATCCGATTCTGCAGCGGAGCGCCAATGCGCTGAAAAAGGCATCGGCGGTTTTCGCCGAGCTGCGGGAGAAAGCCGCGGAGCTGCCGCTCGATCAGTTCTATGACGAGCTGCTCGACATCACCGGCTATGCCGAGATGCTCCGGAATGAGGGCGTCGAGGGCGAGGGACGGCTTGAGAATGTCGAGGAGCTGAAATCCAGCATTCTCACCTACATGAACACCGCCGAGAATGAGGGCGAGGAGCCGACGCTGAACGGCTTTCTGGAGGAGATTTCCCTCTACACCGATCAGGACCGTGCCGACGAATCCGCGGACGCGATGACGCTGATGACGATTCATGCGGCGAAGGGTCTGGAGTATGAGAATGTCTTTCTGGTCGGCATGGAGGACGGCATCTTTCCGAGCCGCCGGTCGATGGACAGTGAGGACGAGCTTGAGGAGGAGCGGCGGCTGGCCTATGTCGCCATTACGCGGGCAAAGCGGCAGCTTTACATCACGACGGCAGCCTACCGGACTCTGCACGGGCGAACCGACCGCAGCACGCCGTCGATGTTTCTCCGGGAAATCGAACCGGAAGCGGTCGAGCAGAAAAACCGTTCCGGCAGCTTCGGGCAGCAGCAGACCGGCATCCGCTTTCACGGCGTGACAGACGGTGCGGCAGGGGCCTTGCGCCCGCGGCAGACAGCCGGTGCTGCGGCATCCGGCAGCCCGCAGCTTCAGGCGGGCGACCGCGTCCGGCACGGGAGCTTCGGCGAGGGGACGGTGCTGAGCATCACGCCGATGGCAGGCGATTCTCTGCTTGAAATCGCATTTGACAAGGTCGGCACCAAGAAGATTATGGCGAATTACGCAAGGCTCCGGAAGCTGTAAGGCGGCCGCGGCGTTGCTGTTATCAACCGGCAGTCCGCTGCCGGAATCCGAAAGGCGTTTATCATGACGAACAGAATTTATGCAGAGGATGCGGCCGGCGAAAGCACCGTCCGCACAGGAGCGGGCATCGGCGATTTCGTCCGGACGGTCCGCGACGCGCTGAATTCCAAGATGTCCAAGGCGGTCATCTTCCTGCTTCAGTTTGTCGGCTCGTTCCTGACGATTTTCTACCTGCGGGGTGTGCTCCGTCTGGCGTACTACAGCCTGTTTTACCGGCTGGAGATTCCCGCGGAGCAGCGGAAGCATTACTGTGTGCTGATCTCTTTTGCCCTGCTGGGCTGGGGGCTGCTGATGATCTTTACGCGGCGGCAGATTGTCACGCGCATTGTCATCATGCTGGCGATGCCGCTCTATTTCCCGATTTTCCTGTTTAATTACAGGCATCTCGTGCTGATCGTCCCGCTGGCTGTCATGGCGGCGATCACCTATCTGGCGAGCGGCACGCGGGAGGGCCCGAAGACCATTCTGGGCGCTGTGTTCCTGACAATCTATGTCCTCGGTGCCTTTGTCTTCCTCTCGGCACAGAGCGTTCTGAAGCCGCAGATTACCGAGTACACCGTGGAGCGCGGCAGCTCGACGGCGGGCAATTACCGCTATTCGATCGTCGTCGTCGATGACCGTGCGGAGGGACATACCTACATTGAGCTGGAGCCCGATACGCTCGATATCGAATACGACAACTCCGTCTGGCGCGCAAAGGGCTACGGCAAAACGGTCTATCTCGCCCGCCCGCGCCGGAAGTTTGAGGCAGTGTGGTCGGTCAAGCCGCGTGCGGAAATC
>JAFPQL010000021.1 GCA_017414145.1 Oscillospiraceae bacterium
GCACATTCTGCCGTAGTGCGAATAGTGAACATCTCGCACCTCGAATCCGGCGCGGTCTCTGGTCAGACCGCCGGGGCCGAGCGCGGAGAGACGGCGCTTGTGCGTCAGCTCTGCGAGCGGGTTGTTCTGATCCATGAACTGGGAGAGCGGCGAGGAGCCGAAGAACTCCTTGATGGCCGCCGTGATCGGACGGATGTTGACCAGCGACTGTGCCGTCAGCGTCTCGGAATCCGAGGACTGCAGGCTCATGCGCTCGCGGATGACGCGCTCCATTCTCGCAAAGCCGATGCGGAACTGGTTCTGGAGCAGCTCACCGACCGAACGGATGCGGCGGTTGCCGAGGTGGTCAATGTCATCGGTCGTGCCGATGCCGTCGCAGAGATTGCAGAAGTAGTTGATTGTCGCAAAAATGTCGTCGCGGACGATGTGCTTCGGCACCAGCTCGTCGGCATTCGTGCGGAGCAGCTCCGCGAGCTTGTCCGCGTCGCCGTCGGCCTCCTCCAGAATCGTCTTGAGCAGACGGGCGGAAACCTTCTCGTTGATGCCGCAGTCCGCGGGATCGAAGTCGGGCAGGATTGCCTCGATATACGGCTTGATCTCGACCATGCCGTTGCCGAGGATCTTGACCTCGCGCTCCTTGAATTCGGTCACGAGCTCGTGCTTCTTCTCGTCCACATGGGACTCACGCACCTCTGCACGGACATACGCCTCGCTGACGCCGGCCTGCTCAATGCGCTGTGCCAGCTCCTGCGTGACCTTCATGCCGGCATCCGCCAGCAGCTCGCCGGTCATGTAGTCCGCGATCGGGCGGGAGAGCACCTGACCGACCAGTCTCGACGAAATGCCGAGCTTCTTATTGTACTTATATCTGCCGAAACGGCACAGATCATAGCGCTTGGGATCGAAGAAGAGCTGCTGCAGGAGCGTCTTTGCGGCATCGACCGTCGCCGGATCGCCCGGACGCTGCTTCTTGTAGACCTCCAGCAGCGCGTCGTTGATATTGCGCTCCGCGTCGTCGGTCACGCCCTCCTCCTTCTGCTCAATCGTGGCAGCAAGGCGCGGGTCGTCACCGAACAGCTCCCGGATCTCCTCGTTCGTGCCGACGCCCAGTGCGCGGATGAACTTGGTAATCGGGATTTTGCGGTTCTTGTCGATCTTGACCGAGACGACATCGTTGGAATCCATTTCGTATTCCAGCCATGCGCCGCGGTTCGGGATGACAGTAGTCGTATAGAGGTTTTTGCCGGACTTGTCGCGGGTGAAGCTGTAGTACACGCCCGGTGAGCGGACAAGCTGCGAGACGATGACACGCTCCGCACCGTTGATGACAAAGGTGCCGCTTTCGGTCATCAGGGGCATATCGCCCATATAGATCTCGCTGGTGGTCACCTCATCGGTTTCACGGTTCCACAGGCGCGCCTTGACGCGCAGGGGGGCGGCGTATGTTGCATCGCGCTCCTTGCACTCGGCAATGGTATACTTCGGGGTATCGTCGATGTGGAAGTCGATGAAGCTGAGCTGGAGATTGCCGTTGAAGTCGGAAATCGCGGACACATCACGGAACACCTCGCGCAGACCCTCGGAGAGGAACCACTGGTACGAGTTTTTCTGCACCTCGATGAGGTTCGGCATCGGCAGGACCTCGTTGATCTTGCCAAAGCTCATACGCGTGTTCTTTCCGACCTGCTTCGGTGTGACTGCGACCGCCGTCTGCACAGCCGAATTGGTTTTGGAACTCATGGGCAAAAAACCTCCTGTTTCTTGGTTGCGCCCGTGCCGTGCTCTGAAAAAAATATAAAATCAGGGCTTGACAACCGGCGATTTTTGTGCTATACTATGAGGGGTAAGGGGCAGTATCGCCATAATCGGGCATTTTATAATTATACCTTCTATAACTGCCGCTGTCAAGTGTTTCCGGAAATCTTTGTCGGTTCAGATGTGTTTTGCGTTTGCAAAGCGCATTTTTTTATTGCCTTTTGATAAAGAACATATATTCGCGTTCAACCGCGCATCCGGCGCTTTCCGGCTGCCGGTACAGACAAAAACTGCCCCGTCCGCTCCGGACAAAACAGTCACGGAGCCGGTCGGGACAGATTTTTCCGGCGAAAAAGCAGTCGCCTCAGAACGGGGTGATGCCGCTGTCGTGCAGAGTCAGGCAGACAGATTTTGATGTTTCGGGTTCCTTTCTCCTGCCGCCCGGCTGGGTCCGCAGCAGCATCAGCGCCATCACGGTCACCACGATGAAGATCAGAACCGACAGAAGAATGTAACCGATGATCCGCCAGACGCGTCCGGCGCGCCGGTTCCGGATGACAAGCTGCTCATTGATCCGGGAGAGCTGCTCCGCAATCGCCTCGGTTCCCGGCGGGACATCCTGCTGCTTTTCCGGCAGCGCTTCCGTGCTGCCCAGCAGCCGCACGACCGGCACCTCCAGCACCTCGGCGATGCGCGTCAGCAGTTCGGCATCCGGCACGGACAGACCCTTTTCCCACTTCGACACCGTCTGACGCACCACATGAATTTTGGACGCAAGCTCCTCCTGCGAATAGCCCTTCGCCTTCCGGAGCATTTTCAGATTTTCTGCAAGCATATGCTGCACTCCTTTCGCTGTTTGCTGTCTGCATTGTAGCATATTTTCCCGGAATCCGCAAGCAACGCAGATTGACAACGCCGGCGCATCCGCGCAGATACGCGCTTTTCGTGTTTTTCCGGTTTTTGCATATTTTGTCCGGTTCCGGGCATTCTGAAAGTGATACCACAAAAAGGAGCGATCGGATATGCAATGGCTGACAGAAGAAACCGGCTGGATTCTGCCGGAGGAAAGCGGACCGTGGACAGACGCGGGACTCGGCGGCGGGGACGCGGTCTCCCCTGCCGGACTGCTCCGGCTCGGCGCGGGACTGGCCGGCGCGGCGACCCGCTGCATGATCGGGACAGCGCCGGACTCGGACTTCGCAAAAGCGGCAGCGCTGACCGTTGCGGGAGCGGCGGCGGCGGCAGGCGCAGGGGTGATTCTGGTGCCGGACTGTGTGCCGGTGGAGCTCGGTACGGCGTCTGCCGCCGGAGAATGCGGCGCGGTGCTGTACGCAGACGAAACCGGTCTGCGGCTCTATGCCGGCGGGCTGCTCCCGCTGACCAAGCGGCAGTCTGCGGCGCTGGAGCAGGCGGCGGCTTCCGAAGAAATCCCCGCACAGCGCCGCACGGAGTACGGCACGGTCTCCGACGGGCGGTCGCTGCGGCTGCTGTACCCGAAAACCGTCATCGGGCATCTGCCGGCGCATCCGTCTGTCCGTGCGGAATTTCAGACGGCATCCGAGCGGCTGCGGCTCATGATGACCAGACTCTGCCGCGGCGGAACCGGTGACACGCTCACCGTACAGCTCTCGGCGGACGGGCGGCGCGCATCGGTTTACACGCTCCGGTCCGGCTGGATTTTCTACGAAAAGCTGCTTCTGATGCTCTGCGCGGCATATCTGCGGCGCGGCGAGGATGTCGCACTCCCGTACTGGCTGCCGCGTGCGGCGGAACGCATGGCGGCGGACTGCGGCAGGAAAATTCTGCGCTATGCCTCTCTGTCGGACGGCTCCGATGCGGATGCGCGGGCGCTGGCAGTCCGGCAGGGCTTCACGCTGGACGGTGCGGTACTGGCGGCGGAATTTCTGCGGATTCTCGCAGAGGAGGAACCGGATCTGAACCGCTGGGCGGCATCGCTCCCGCCGTGCTTCACGGTACGGCGCATTCTCCGGACGGAGCAGGCCGTCGATGCCGCCGCCGGATGCGGAACCTTCCTGCACACCGAGCAGACGCCGGAGGGACTGCGTGCAGCCGATTCCCGCGGGGAGGCGCTGCTGCACCCGTCGCGCAGCGGAAAATCAGTGTCGATGCTGGTGGAAGCGGCGAGCATGGAGGCCGCGGCAGAACTGGCGGGAGAGATTGCAGCGGTTCTGACCCGACCCTAAAAGCGAAATGGCGGCGCGGAGCCCGCGCTGACAATTCCGAAAGCCCGCCGGCGCGGAGCCCGCGCTGGCAATTTCTAAAGCCCGCCGGCGTGGAGCCCGCGCTGGCAATGATCTATAGCCCGCCGCGGGCGGAATCGGGACACAACCAAACTTCGCCACGATAGAACCATACAAAAACACCGGCGCCGCCATATAATCACTGGCAGCGCCGGTTTCTGTAAAAAGAGGTATCCGCTTCGCGGATGTTATTTGAGAATGGGGACCTCTATCGCAGGTCCCCAAACCCGCCGAGCTCTTCTTATGCGGGAGTGTTTCGCCGCCTGCGGGCGGCGACTTAGGGCTCTGCCCTAAGAACCCGCGAGCTTTTTGAAAAAAGCTCGACCAAAAACTTTAATTTGGGCGCACGCC
>JAFPQL010000184.1 GCA_017414145.1 Oscillospiraceae bacterium
GAAAGAATCTGCGAATCAGATTTCTTGTTTCTTCATCCTGGGATAAAACAGGTTTCTGCGCACCGTTGACCGATATCTTAGAATAGGCGTAGGTATCGTTAATCATTTGAAGAGAAGTGCAGTTTTGAAAAACTGTTACAAAATTACCACTGGGATTTATAACCGGGAAGCAGTCCGGGTCTAGTATCACATGATGCAGTGCGGTGCAGTTTAGAAATGCATTTGCGCCTATTCTTGCACTGCCCTCAATTCTTACATACTCTAAAGATGTGCACTCTGAAAAAGCACGCGTTCCAATTGTCCCGACACTGCTGGGAATTGTGATATTTACGAGCGGAGTGCGGGAAAAAGCATTATTTCCGATTTCCGTCACAGCCGAAGGAATGGTAATTGCCGTAATATTTCTGGGTGTTCTTGTTCCGTTGATCATCGGAATAAACGCATATTCTCCGATCTTTTTGACTGTCAGACGCCGGCCGCTCCAGTCATAGACCTGACTGGGAATACTGGGCGTCGTCGAGCTGCCGAGGTAGTTTGTCAGGGTTGCTTCATTGGAGCCGGGGCCGTGGGTAAATTCAAAATTGCCGTAATTGAAAGTATCCCCGCTTGCCGCCTCCGCGACAATGCTGCCCGCTGCTTCCGGCGCGGCGGGCGGGAATGCGGCTGCCGAAACGCCCACCAGGGCAGCAGCCAGAACTGTGATGAGTCTGTGCTTTTTCATGTAAATCCTCCTAATTGTGGTAATTATTTTCCGAGCCGGTCTCCCGCAGGCGGAAGCCGGCTTGGTTTCGGTGTGATGATCGGGGCAAGTCAAATACAAGGTGCAATATCATTATAAATCAAAAAAGAGTTCTTGTCAAGAAAGAACTGTGCTAACCACGCAATAAGCACCGCAGCCGGCCCTCTGAAGGGCTTTCCTGCGGTGCTTTCCTGATTGATTACTGCGCGTTCGGGTCAAACGGGAACGACGGCATCATTTTCAGCTTAAAGAGATTCTGGCGGTGCTTGCGGTCGATGATCTCCTTATGCTCCGGCGAAGGCTGAATGCCCTCGCGGAGATAGGCGTCCAGCTCGGCATAGGTGAAGCCGAGATTGTCCTCGTCCGTCTTGCCGCAGAGGCCGTCCGACGGCACCTTGTCCACGAGCTGCGCGGGAAGCCCCAGTGCGCGGCCGATCGCCTTGACCTCCGTCACGGTGAACTGCGACAGCGGCGAGAAATCGCCGACGCTGTCACCCCAGCGCGTGGAATAGCCGACCCAGTCCTCCGAGAGATTGCAGGTGTTTGCGACTCTGCCGTTCACGCTCTGCGACACGGCATAGACCGTCGTCATGCGGATGCGCGGCGCAAGGTTGATGCGCGCCTGCTCCGACATCGGGGTCACAGCCGAAACCGCCCTTTGCAGCGCGTCCGCCGCTTCGCCGATATTGACCGTCACATGGACAATGCCCAGATGCTTGCAGAGCAGCAGCGAATCGTCGATATCCGGCTGCTCGCCGCGGGGCATCAGCACACCGATGACGCGATGTACGCCGAGTGCGCGGCAGAGCAGCGCCGCACAGACCGAGCTGTCCTTGCCGCCGGAGATGCCCAGCACCGCCGGGCAGCCGTCGCCGTTCTCCGCAAACCAGTCCTGAATCCAGCGGCAGCAGTTTTCGATTGCCGCTTCGACATTGAAATGATACATGATAAACCGTTCCTTTCTGTACGGGTCCCGCCCGCCTTCATCAAAGGGACCGCCAGAAACATCCTGCCGGCCGTTCCCTCATTTGCTGATCGTAAACTCTGTGTATACTGTCCGGTCCGGGAAAAACACGACCGTCCGGTAATCGCCTTTCCGGAGCGGGCGGGTCAGCGTTCTGACAGGAATCTCCGCTGTATCCCACATTTCCGCCGGAGGTTCAATATCCTCTCTGTATTTTGTCGTCCAATAATCTTCCGGCGCATTTTCCATATTCTGCATCCAGCCCTCTTCCCTGATCGGAATACGCTCCCACTTCTCACCGTCACGATATTCCAGAGCCGGGGCAGAAAAATAATAAACTGCATCAGGTCTGTCCGGAACATTGCTGCCGGTAATCAAAACCGTAACGGTTTCAGATGCAGTCGTTACTTCGTCCTCAATTTCCACCGTGATACCGGAAGAATCTGCGTGACAGCCATTATCATACGGCACCGGGTCAATGAGGTAGCCTTTCTCCTGCTGCGTACAGGAAGAGAGGAACAACACGGATAACAGCAACAATGAATATAACAATCTATTCTGCATTTTATACTTCTCCCAATCAATTCGTTTCGTTCGTCTTAACATTCAGCATCATATACAGCGTCTGTGTAATAGTTGTTTCTCGATTGTGACGGGCATCCCGCGAAGAAGCATGAACGGATGAACTGTTTTCCCATATTCCGCCGGACAGGCGTTGATACGGGCATTCCGTCTTTTGGCTGTTGCGCATCCCGATCATATTATATCATGATGACAGGATGATGTCAATGCACCTCATAAAAACCGGTTCAGAACAGCCCCGGATAGACCGCCGCGCCGATCTGCGCCGCAATCAGCGCCCAGAGCAGCGGTGAACCGAGCGTCACGCGCCCGCCGCGCATACTCTGATAGGGTGTGTTGTCCGGCAGCCGTTCCGTCAGGAACAGATAGACGGCGGCAACCGTTCCGAGCGCCAGCACGGACAGCGACGCGGACATCAGCACAATCCGGAAGGTCGCGGCCGGCAGATATTCCCTGCCGCAGATTTGCAGCAGATTGCACGCGTTGACTGTCATGTGAACCAGAATCGCCGGCAGCAGCGAATCATGCCGCACTGTGATGTAACCGAGCAGAATCCCCAGCGGAAATACAAACAGAAACTGCGCCGGATTCCGGTGCATGATGCCGAACAGAAACGCCGTCAGCAAAATGCCCCCGCGCTGACTGACCCGGCTGAGATTCTTGAGCGCAAAGCCGCGCATCAGAAGCTCCTCCGTCACCGGCGCCGCCAGAACGGTATACAGCGCGTACACCGCGAGCTTCATGCCCGGCTGACCGAAGCGGATCTCCGTCTGCACAACGGATATACCGGCGCGTCCGAGGAACGCGATCAGCCAGTCGGCAAGATAGGAAGTCAGGAGCTGGAGCCAAAGCCCCGCGCCGATGTAACACAGCATCCGCGGGAAGGACAGCCCCTTTGTCCGGAACATCTGCCGCTTTTTGAGGCGCGTCAGCGTACACCCCGTGAAAAATGCGATCAAATTGCCGCACAGGAAGGAAATCAGCGTAATCGCTTCGGAAACAGAGCTGTCATTCAGGTATTTCGTTGCGATTTCACTGTAATTCTGCGGCAGCGTGCCGCCCGCCGCACGGCTGTCCCGCATTTGCAGCAGGAACCGGCAGAGCAGCGTCAGCGCCGTGTGAATGCTCGCCGCCGTGAGAAACGCAAACAGCAGCGTCAGACAGGTCAGTCCGATATAACGCCGGATCGCGTGCCGTTCCGCCAGCGACGGAACCAGCGGCAGACGGGCGCCCGCCATGCTCAGCTCCGGTACAATTTCACGGTAATCCGGAGAATAATCCGGCTCCTCGGTCGGATTGCCGAAGGGATGCGCGGCATCCTCCGGAATCAGATCCGTGTATTCAGAATGATCCGGCATGGGACTGCCTCCTTTCTCAGCGCAGTGTGACGATCGTCACGCCGTCCTCGCCCTCGCCGAAGACGCCGAGGCGGTACGATTTGACATATTTGCTGCGCCGCAGATAATCGTGGACGCCCTTGCGCAGGGCGCCGGTGCCTTTTCCGTGAATCAGCGTCACGGTTTCAAATCCGGAGAGCATGGACGACGAGAGGAACTGCTCGACCATCGAGATGCCCTCATCGACCGTACAGCCGCGCAGGTCAATTTCCGTTGCGGCACTGCGCGTCGCGGCGCCCTTGGAGGAAACCACCGTCGTGCGCTGCTTCTGCTTCCGGACGGGCTGCTCCTTTTTCGCCTCCAGCCGGAGATTGTCAAGGGCAACACGCATTTTCATGGCGCCGAGCTGCACCAGAACCTGATTTCCCTCCGGCTTTGCCAGCACCGTGCCGACTCTGCCGAGCGAGACAACCCGCACCGCATCGCCGACGGTCAGCTCCCGCGGCAGACGATAGCCGTCGCCCTCGTCCGCGATGTCCGTCTCGGCATACAGCCGGTTGACGGTCTGTGCGGATTTCGCCTTTGCGGCCGCAATCCGTTCCGCAAAATCCGCCTTGTCCTTCTCCTTTTTCAGTGCGCGCAGCTCCTCCAGCATGGCGCCGGACTCCGCCGCTGCCTGCTCGATGATGCGTCTGGCCTGCTCGCGCACATGGCGCAGCTCATCCTCTCTGCGGCGCTGCACCTCCTCCGCCTGTTCGCGGACAATGCGCTCATGCTCTGCCGCATCCTTCCGCAGGCGTTCCAGCTCGGCATTCTGCCGGTCAAATTCCGCACGGGCGCGCTCCAGCTCGGCAACTGCCGCATCAAAGCGGACATTCTCGGTGCTGACGAGCGTTTTCGCGTGCGCGATCACATCCTCCGGCATACCGAGTGAGCCGGAAATCGCAAAGGCGTTGGACTTTCCGGGCGAGCCGAGAATCAGCTTATAGGTCGGCTTTAATGTTTCGAGGTCAAATTCACAGGACGCGTTCTCGACGCCGGGCGTTTCGACTGCATAGCGCTTCAGCTCCTGATAATGCGTTGTGACCATCAGCACGGCGCCCTGTGCGCGGAGCCGCTCGATCATCGCAACTGCGAGTGCGGCACCCTCCACCGGGTCGGTGCCGGAGCCCAGCTCGTCCATCAGAACCAGCGTGCGGTCATCGGCCTCCTTCAGGATCTCGATGTCCTGCAAGGTATGCGCACTGAAGGTCGAGAGATTCTGCTCAATGCTCTGTCTGTCGCCGATATCGACGAGAATCCGGTCAAATACCGAAATGCGGCTGCCGTCCGCGGCGGGAATCATCAGGCCGCACATGGCCATTGCCGTCAGCAGACCGACGGTTTTCAATGCGACGGTCTTGCCGCCGGTATTCGGGCCGGTGATAATCAGTGCGCGGTAATCGCCGCCCAGCTCCAGCGTGATCGGCACGACGGTTTTCGCGTCCAGCAGCGGATGCCGCGCACGCCTGAGCAGCATGGAGCCGTCGTCGGTCACCGCGGGAATCACGCCCTTCTGCATCGCGCCCAGAGACGCCTTTGCAAAAAACAGATTCAGCTCTGCCGCAATCTCATAGCCGGAGAGCAGCGCGGGCGCGGCGGCTCCGCAGGCGGCAGAGAGCTTCTGAATCACGCGCTCGATCTCCTCCTGCTCCTGACTTTCCAGCAGGCGGATGTCGTTGTTCGCGTCCACAATCGCCATCGGCTCGATGAAATAGGTCTGGCCGGTCGCAGAGGTGTCGTGAATCAGGCCGGCGACCTCGCCGCGGTATTCCGCCTTGACGGGAATGACATAACGCCCGTCGCGGATGGTGACGATCGCCTCCTGCAAATAGGTCTGCATGGCGGACGATTTCAGCATTTTTTCGAGCTTTTCGCGCAGACGCAGACCCGCCTGCGTAATCTTCCGGCGGATCGACGCCAGTTCCGGACTGGCCGCGTCGGACAGCCGCTCCTCATTTTCAATGGAGCGTTCCAGCAGATCGGCCAGATACGGGTCGGGCTGCAGCCGCGCAAACAGGTCAGAGAGCGTGTTCTCGATCTGTCCGCAGTGGTCGTACCAGTCGGTCAGCGCCGTGATCTGCCGCTCCAGTCTTGCGATTTCGAGCAGCTCTTTGAGTGAGACGCGCGCGCCGGACTGTGTCCGCCGCACCGCCGCACAGACCTCGTGAAAGCTGTCAAAGGACGGCGTGCCGAACCGAACCGAGAGCTGAAAGGCGTCCTCGGTCTGCTGTAAGAGATACCGCACGCGGTCCGGATCCGTCTCCGGAATCAGCGAGCGGGCCAGCTCCTTCGTGCGCTCGTTCGCCGCCTCGGCTGCGAGCATTTCCAGCACCTTATGGAGCTCTAATGTCTGATAATCATGCTTCAGTATGTTCGTTTCCATGAAATCGTCATCTCCGGGATATGGATACCGGATACGGCACGGTCAGGTATCGTCGTCCATGCCGGTCAGACTCCGGTAAAATTGCAGTGTCGGATAGGAATGCTCCGTGCGGCGCAGCACATAGGCCTCCGCGTATACCGCAAAGAGCAGCAGGCTTTCGCCGCGGACGCGGAACGCCAGCACCCGTTCCAGATCGGAAAAAACCGCGTGCCGGACGGCCTGCAGCGTCGCAGTCGTCACGGCCAGATCATTCCAGCCGGGGCCCGGACAGCAGTCCTCGCAGACCATGTCCGCCTTGTCGAGCCGCAGAATGGGCTTCGGCGGCAGATACCGCAGACAGACCGGACAGCAGACCAGATCGGGCATCATGCCGAGCTCGGTGACCAGCCGCATTTCAAAGACGGCCTTGATCTGCAGATCGTCCCGCGTATGCTCCGAGAGATAATGCAGGCAAATCAGGAACAGCCGCAGGATCTGCGGCTGCGGCTGCTCGGTTGCGGTACGGCGCACCAGCTCCGAAAAATAAGACGCGAGCGCCAGTGCCTCCAGACGGTTCCGGATTCCGTAAAATGCCGAAAGGGAAACCGCACTGTCGAGGTACAGCCGCCCGCTGCTCTGCCGCAGACAAAATTCCCCGTAGGAGAAAATCTGCGTCACTGCGGCATATTTGCTGCCCGGCTTCCGTGCGCCGCGCACACGCACCGTGCGGACGCCCGTGTCTGTCAGCAGATCAATCAGCTTATCAGCTTCACCGAACACAACCTCACGGATGACGAGTCCCTTGACGGTTTCGTACATCGGCTTCTCCTTCCGTGTGCGGCAGACAGCCCCGATAGGACAGATAATCGGCAATGCGCCCGCTGCGGCAGAATGCCGCCCAGCGCAGCTTTTCTTCCTCCGGGCTGCCGTTTTCTGCATTTTCCGGCAAACAGACGACCTCCCTTCTCAGGAAATAGTCTGACCGGAAACGCCGTTTCATTCCGTGGGAATATCTGCCGGATCACTGCTCCTCCAGACCGAAGTTCCGGATGGCAGCATCGCGGTTGCGCCAGTCCTCCTTGACCTTCACCCATGTTTTCAGGTTGACCTGAATGCGGAAGAAGTCTTCGAGGCGCTTTCTGGCGGCAGTGGCAGCCTTCTTGAGCATCTCGCCGTTCTTGCCGATGATGATGCGCTTGTGGGACTGCCGGTCACAGTAAATCAGCACGGAGACATCGAGCAAATCCTTGTCCTCGCGTTCACGGAACTGCTCCGTGACGACCGCAATGCCGTGCGGCACCTCATCATTGAGCAGC
>JAFPQL010000022.1 GCA_017414145.1 Oscillospiraceae bacterium
CGGACAAGAGCTCCAAGCTCTACTATGTCCTCTGGATGGACTGCGAGCAGTTCCTGCTGTATGAGGCATCCGGCGGCAGCTTTGACAAGCTCGACAAGATCACGGACGAGACGATCAAATATTACGAGTCGCTCTCCGATGCCCGCGATTCCGGCGATCTGTCGCAGGTGGCACAGCCGACCGAGACCATGGAATTCGAGGGACGCGCTGTCGAGCTGCCGTCCAAGATTCAGGGCTTTTTCAAGGAGTGGTACGACGACACCTTTGATGACGGCGAATTCAGCTCGTCCACAGAGGCTGTGATGCTCCGTCCGGTGAAGTTTGACCGGCTCGGCCTGCTCGTGATCCTCGGCTTTGTCTTTGCGCTGCTCGCCGTCGGCGGCATTCTCCTGACGGTCATCGTCTGGCGGAGAGAACGCGAAAAGCCCGATCAGTTCTATTGATTCTCATGTACCGAAGCGGCGGGAGCGCCGCATAAAACCGCAAAAAGCGAGGGGGATTTCTTATGAAAGGAAAGCGATTTCTGGCGTGTCTGTCCGCCGCGGTGATGCTGCTTGCACAGGGCTCTGTCCTGCCGGCTTCGCCTGCTGCCGCAGCGGATGACACAAACGACGACTGGCTCCATGTCGAGGGCGACAAGATTGTCGATATGAACGGCAATGAGGTCTGGCTCACCGGCGTCAACTGGTTCGGCTACAATGTCGGCTCACAGGTCTTTGACGGCGTCTGGTGCGCGAATATGCACGAGTGCCTCAAGGCGATTGCCGACCACGGCTTCAATCTGCTCCGCGTCCCGATGTCCACGCAGATCATTCTGCAGTGGAAGAACAAGAAGCCCGATACGATCATCAAGGTCGGTGAATGGGAGAATCCGGAGCTGACCATCGAGGGCGTCGCGGGCGGTACGCCGAAGTACAGCTTTGATGTCTGGAATCAGGCGGTGGAATGGTGCAAGGAATGCGGCATCAAGATCATGATGGACATTCACTGTGCAACGACAAATGCCGCGGGACATCAGGTGCCGCTGTGGTACGACGAAAATTACAGCTACAATGACTGGCTGTCCGCGCTCTCGTGGTTCGCCGACTACTATAAGAACGACGACACCGTCATTGCGATCGACCTCAAGAACGAGCCGCACGGCAAGCCCGAAGAGGGCAAGTTTGCCAAGTGGGATGAATCCAAGGACGACAACAACTGGAAGTATGCCGCAGAGCGCGGTGCAATGGCCTGTCTCGAAAAGAACCCGAATCTGCTGATTATGGTCGAGGGTACCGAGTGCTACCCCGATCTCGACAACGGCGCAACATGGTCCACACCGTCCGTTGACTACGCAAATTACGGCAAATTCAACGGCGTCTTCGGCGCGTGGTGGGGTGCCAATCTCCGCGGCGTCCGGAAGCTCCCCGTGGACATCGGCAAGTATAACAAGCAGATCGTCTACTCCCCGCACGACTACGGTCCGGAGGTCTACAAGCAGACATGGTTCTATCTGGATGACAGCTCCAAGACCTTTTCCCGTCAGACGCTGCTCGACGATTACTGGTACGATACATGGGCGTATATCGCCGAGGAGCATATCGCACCGCTGCTGATGGGCGAATGGGGCGGCTGGGTCGATGACGCGCACGACAAGACCGGCGAAAACCGCCACTGGCTCAAGGAAATCCGCGACTACATGATCGACAAGCACATTCATCACACCTTCTGGTGCTTCAACGAGAATTCGTCCGATACCGGCGGACTCGTCTATGTCGATTTCAAGACATGGGACGAGGTCAAGTATGAGTTTGTAAAGCCCGCACTCTGGCAGGACGAAAACGGCGTGTTCATCAGCCTCGACCACAAGTATCCGGTCGGCGTCAACGGCCAGTCGCTCAGTGAATATTACGGCGGCGGCCACACGCAGCCGCCCAAGACGACCGCAACCGAGGACGACGACACCACGACCACCACCACCACGACATCAGACACGACCACCACGCTCACCGAGCCCACCGAGACCAGCAGCGAGCTGCCCGACGCGCTCTACGGCGATGTGGACTGCAACGGCAGCATTGCGATTGCCGACGCGGTTCTGCTGGCGCGCTACTGCGCCGAGGACACGGAGGCCGTTGTCACCGCAAAGGGCAAGATTCAGGCGGAAATCACCGGAGACGGCAAAATCTCAAATGACGACACTGCAAGGCTGCTCGCCTATCTCGCCGGCATGATCGGGAAGGATGAGCTGAAGCCGTCCGCTGCGTGAAGAATCTCAACAAGGCACTTGTGTTCGGCAAGCAGGGCTTCTGCAAAATACTGGAGGACGAGGATCTCGTCGATGAGGTCATGCGCGGCGAAATGCACGATGCGTAAGCAATATCATACAATCAACGGGACAGGGCGGCAGAGCAATCATGCCGCCTGTCTTTCTGAAGGAGCGATTTTATGGCACTGGAACAGGTTCCCGCCTCCGAGCGGGTTCACATCGGATTTTTCGGTGCGCGCAATGCGGGCAAATCCAGCCTCGTCAATGCGCTGACCGGACAGGAGGTCTCGATCGTCTCGGCCGTCGCCGGCACCACAACGGACGCCGTCGGCAAGAGCATGGAGCTGCTGCCGATGGGACCGGTTTATCTGACCGACACCGCCGGCTTTGACGACGACGACGCGGCACTGGGCGCACAGCGCGTGGAGCGGACGCGGCGGGAGCTTTTCCGGACAGACATTGCCGTACTGGTCGCGGATGCCGCAAAGCCGTTCGGCGAGACGGAGCAGGCGCTGCAAACGCTGTTTGCCGCAGAGCGCATCCCGTATCTCATTGCGCTGAACAAGGCCGATACCCTGACCGAACCGCCCGCCGGACTTCCCGCGGAGGCCGTGCTTGTCAGTGCGCGGACAGGCATGGGCATTCCGGAGCTGAAAAACCGCCTCGCCGCGCTCTCTCAGAAGGCTGCGCCGGAGCGGTACATTCTGCGCGATCTGATCCGCGCCGGTGATACGGTCGTGCTGGTCTGCCCGATTGACGAATCGGCACCGAAGGGCAGGCTGATTCTGCCGCAGCAGCAGACCCTCCGCGAGGTACTGGACGCACACGCAGCCGCTGCCGTCGTGCAGCCGGAGGAGCTGCCTCACTTTCTCGCCTAGCTGAAGTCCCCGCCGCGCATCGTCGTAACGGATTCGCAGGCATTTGCGGCGGTTTCGGCGGCGGTACCGGAGGACATTCCGCTGACATCCTTCTCGATTCTGATGGCGCGGTACAAGGGCTTTCTGGAGACTGCGGTGCAGGGGGTCAAGGCGCTGAAATCGCTGCCGGAGGGCGCAAGCGTGCTGATTGCCGAAGGCTGCACGCATCACCGGCAGTGCAATGACATCGGGACGGTGAAGCTGCCGCGAGCGATTCAGAAGCTGACAGGGCGGACATTCTCGCTGGAATACTGTTCGGGCGGGACTTTTCCGGAGGATCTTGCGGGCTATGATCTGGTGATTCACTGCGGCGGATGTATGCGGACGGAGCGGGAGCTGCTGTGGCGGATGCGCACGGCGCAGGCGCAGGGTGTGCCGTTCACGAATTACGGGGTGACGCTGGCAGCCTGCACGGGGATTCTAGCGCGGGCGATTGCCGGTCTGGACGGCGGCGGTTGTTCAGAGGGATCGCTCCGCGATGATTGATAATGGGCTCCGCCCAAACCCGCCAAAGGGACAGTGTCCCTTTGGAATCCCGCGCCGGCAATTCCTAAAGTTTTCTGCGGGGCAACCGAAAGCCCGCGGCGCGTGTCCAAACTAAAGTTTTTGGTCGAGCTTTTTTCAAAAAGCTCGCGGGTTCTTAGGGCAGAGCCCTAAGTCGCCGCCCG
>JAFPQL010000185.1 GCA_017414145.1 Oscillospiraceae bacterium
CCGAAAAAGGAGATCGCAATCGAGACAAAGAGCGGTCTGCGCACGGTCACTGTCACCACACAGAACGGTGTTGTCACATACGCGGCGGTCGATATGGGCAGGGCAGTCTTTGATACGGCGCGGATTCCCGTTCGGTTTGCAGAACCGGAAATGATTGCAAAGCCGCTCACCGTTTCCGGCAGGGAATATACAGTTACCTGCGTGTCAATGGGCAACCCGCACTGTGTCCTGTTCGGGGAGAATCCGGAACAGCTTGACCTTTCGGCAATCGGTCCGGAATTTGAGCATCATCCGGCATTTCCCAACGGGGTTAACACGGAATTCGTGCAGGTGATCGACAGCCGCACGCTGCGGATGCGCGTCTGGGAGCGCGGCTCCGGCGAGACGATGGCCTGCGGCACAGGCGCCTGCGCTACCGTTGCGGCAGCGGTGAAAAACGGATACTGCGCACCGGATACCGATATCACGGTGCATCTGAACGGCGGCGATCTGGTCATCCGCTATACCGAAGACACGGTCACAATGGCCGGTGAAGCTGTGCTGATTTTCAGCGGAGAAATTGAGGTGTAACATATGAAAGTCAATCATCATGCGCTCGAATTGGAGCAGAATTATCTGTTTTCGGAGGTCGCAAAACGCCTCCGTGCCTTTCAGACGGCAGATCCGGAACGCGAACTGTTAAAGCTCAGCATCGGGGATGTCACCCGTCCGCTCAGTACGGTCATCACCGATGAGATGAAGGCAGCCGCGGAAGATATGTCCCGTGCGGAGACCTTTCACGGCTACGGCGCCGAGCAGGGCGAGCTGTTCCTGCGCGAGGCGATTGCCGCATATTATCAAAGGCGCGGCACGGCGGTCGAGGCGGAGGATGTGTTCATCAGCGACGGCGCAAAATGCGACCTCGGCAACCTCTGCGACCTGTTTGATGCAGACAACACCGTACTGCTGCCGAATCCGGTCTATCCGGTGTACTACGACACGAGCATTATGGCGGGACGCCGCGTGATCTTCGCGGACGGCACCAAAGAAAACGGTTTCCTGCCGATGCCGGACAGCCGGATCCATGCGGACCTCATCTACCTCTGCTCGCCGAACAATCCGACCGGCGCGGTCTACACAAAGGAACAGCTTGCCGCGTGGGTTGCCTATGCAAAGGAGAACGGCGCGCTGATTCTGTTTGATGCGGCATATGAAGCGTACATCCGCGACCCGGCGCTGCCGCACAGCATTTTTGAGATCGAAGGCGCGGCGCAGTGCGCGCTGGAGATCAACTCGCTCTCGAAAACCGCCGGCTTCACCGGTGTCCGCTGCGGCTGGACGGTCGTCCCCCGCAGTCTGCACTTTGACGGCGCCTCGCTGCACGATATGTGGTTCCGCCGCATGGCGACCAAGTATAACGGAACCTCGTACATCATCCAGCGCGCCGCCGCAAAGGTGTTCACAGAAGAAGGCTTGCGCGCCGTTCACCGCGATATTGATTATTATATGGAAAATGCGCGCATCATCCGGGAAGCGCTGGCAAAGTCCGGCATTCACTCCGTCGGCGGCGAAAATGCGCCGTATGTCTGGATGGAATGCCCCGGTCAGGCGGATTCGTGGGCGTATTTCGATCATCTGCTGCATACATACGGTATCGCAGGCACACCGGGCGCCGGCTTCGGCACGGCGGGGCAGGGCTGGCTGCGGTTCTCGTCGTTCGGCACAAGGGAGACTGTCCGGAAGGCCGCGGCATATCTTGCCGCATTGTAACGGAAACTGAGATGTAAGGATGAGGAGCAGAAACATGAAAAAAACACCGTTTATCACGAAAGCACAGGCCGAGGAAATTGCCGCACAGTATCCGACGCCGTTTCATATCTATGACGAGCGCGGCATCCGCGAAAATGCACGGCTCGTGAAGCAGGCGTTCGCATGGAACAAGGGGTTCCGGGAGTATTTTGCCGTCAAGGCGACGCCGAATCCGTTTATCCTCAGAATCCTGCAGGAGGAGGGCTGCGGCGTGGACTGCTCGTCGCTGACCGAGCTGCAAATGGCGGATGCCTGCGGATTTTCCGGCAGCGATATCATGTTCTCGTCGAATGTGACGCCGGCCGCGGATTATCAGCTCGCGTACAAGCTGGGCGCGTACATCAACCTCGATGACCTCACGCATATCGAATATCTGGACAGGCTGACCGGCATTCCGGAAACAATCTGCTGCCGCTTCAATGCCGGCGGCGATTTCAGGATTTCGACATTCGTTATGGATAAGCCGCAGGATGCCAAATACGGTTTTACCCGCGAGCAGATGTTCGAGGGC
>JAFPQL010000186.1 GCA_017414145.1 Oscillospiraceae bacterium
CAGGCGGCAGCCGCCGCGCCGGTCATTGCCCTGCAATCGCTGGACGGACAGACGGTTCTGGGCTATTCGGGCATTCCGGCGTCCGCAGCAGAGAGCGGTGCAGTCGTAAGCGGCAGCGCAGTTGCAGATCTGCCGGCAGGAACGGCATGGGTGCTGGTCAATGCATCCGGCGAAGCGATTGACATTCCGGTTGCGGGCACAGCGCCTGCTGCATTTGCGGCATCGCTGACCGTCACGCAGGTCGGGGGCGGCAGAGCCGTCTGAACCGGCTGCGGCACGCATTCCGGCAGCAATGAAACGGGCGCTGACTGCTGCGGTCAGCGCCCGTTCGGCATACTGATTTCATGGAAAGACCGTTGACCGGTCAGGCATGTCCGGAAAGTCCTGCCAGATCGCGGATAACCTCGCCCGCAAGAATCAGTCCTGCGACAGAGGGCACAAACGCCGTCGAACCCGGAATGCTCCGGCGAACGCTCTCTCCGTCCTCTGCGGATTTGGCAGGCGTCACGGGCAGTTCCTCGGAATAGACCACCTTCAGCGACTTCACGCCGCGTTTGCGCATCTCATACCGCATCACGCGCGCCAGCGGACAGACCTTCGTTTTGTAGATATCCGCAACACGGAATGCCGTCGGATCGAGCTTGTTGCCCGCGCCCATGCACGAGATCACCGGAACGCCCGCAGCCTTTGCGCGCATGATGATCTCAATTTTGCCCTTTACCGTGTCGATCGCGTCGATCACATAATCATACTGCGAAAAATCGAACTGCTCCGCAGTTTCCGGCAGAAAGAAGCAGCGGTGCGCGTTGACGGCGGTTTCGGGACAGATATCCCGGATCCGCGCCGCCGCCGCATCGACCTTATACTGCCCGAGCGTGCTGTGCAGCGCAATGATCTGCCGGTTCAGATTCGAGAGACAGACCGTGTCGTTGTCGATGAGATCGAGTGTCCCGATGCCGGATCGCGCCAGCGCTTCGACCGCAAAGCCGCCGACGCCGCCGATCCCGAACACCGCCACGCGGCTTTGGCGCAGCCGCTCCATAGATTCCGCCCCGAACACCCGCTCCGTGCGGGAAAACTGCTCCTGATTTGCCTGCATTCCGCATTCCTCCGTATCATTCAGATACACTCATTATACCGCAGCCTGCGCCGGATGTCAAGAAAAACGGCGCAGCACCGGATCACCGGACTGCGCCATAAAAAGGGAGTTTGGATCTGAACTGTGGTTCAGAATGAAGTGATTTGTCTTGCAACATAGAGCAGGATCACCGTCACATCATCGCTGTCCGGATGACCGGAATGATTGACGTCTGCATTCAGCATGCCTGCATCCGAGATCTTCGCGCGCTTGTCCTCATTCACAACGCGTGCGACCAGAACCGCATCTGCAACATCCACGCTGCCGTCCGTATTCGCATCACCGAGCAAGGTTGCCTTCGGCGCCTCTGTGACGGTCGTGGTCACGGTTGTAGTGGTTTCGGTGGTCGTGGTGGTCGTTTCGGTCGTGGTAGTGGTCGTCACAGTCGTTGTCGTGACCGGCTTGGTGGTCTGTGCAGCAGCGGTAAAGACCGATGCCGGCTGCGCAGTTGCCTTCCAGCCGTTTTTGCCGTTGATGACGACCTCGCCCCATTCCTTCGAGAGCGTTCCGCCGGCATTCTGGCTGCTCATGTCGAGGTATTCGACCGGACTGCCGTTGCCGTACCAGCTCCACGACATCCAGCCAGTGCCGGTCTCCTGCGCATATTCCATGATATACGCCTCATCGACATCGCCGTCGGAGTGCTTGTAGCCGAACTCGCCGATGACAAGGCAGAGTCCGCGGGTTTTCATGCTGTCCATGACGGTCTTGATCGTGGATTTGCTGCCGCCCGCCGTGCCGTACATGTGCACGGAGAACATGCAGTTATGCTCCGGATCGGCTTTGAGCACCGCAGC
>JAFPQL010000187.1 GCA_017414145.1 Oscillospiraceae bacterium
GAAGCCGGCGCGGCGATTGAGATCAAAATGGGACAGGGCGCAAAGCCCGGCATCGGCGGGCATCTGCCCGGCACAAAGGCCGTTGGGGATGTTTCCAAGACGCGCATGATTCCCGAAGGCAGCGACGCGATCTCGCCCGCACCGCATCACGATATCTATTCGATTGAGGATCTGCGGCAGCTTGTCTATTCGCTGAAGGAGGCGACGGAATACCGTCTGCCGGTGATTGTCAAGGTCGCGGCGGTACACAACATCGCGGCGATTGCAAGCGGCATTGCGCGTTCCGGCGCGGATATCATCGCAATCGACGGCTTCCGCGGCGGCACGGGTGCGGCGCCGACCAGGATCCGCGACAATGTCGGCATTCCGATTGAGCTGGCGCTCGCGGCCGTCGATAAGCGCCTCAGAGACGAGGGCATCCGCAACAATGTGTCAATCATCTGCGGCGGCTCGGTGCGCTCGGCGGCGGATGTGGTGAAGGCGATTGCCCTCGGCGCGGATGCGTGCTATATTGCGACGGCGGCCTGCCTTGCCATGGGCTGTCACCTCTGCCGGAGCTGCCACACCGGAAAATGCAACTGGGGCATTGCGACACAGCGCCCCGATCTGGTCAGGCGCCTGAATCCGGAGATCGGCTCGCAGCGCCTCATCAATCTGATGGACGCGTGGCGGCATGAGATCAAGGAGCTGATGGGCGGCATGGGCATCAACTCGATCGAAGCACTGCGCGGGAACCGTCTGATGCTGCGCGGTGTCGGGCTGACCGAAAAGGAACTTGAGATTCTCGGAATCGCGCACGCGGGAGAGTGATAACATGAAACGAATCTATGTCAAAGAGGAATGGTGTCTCGGATGCCATTTGTGTGAATACAACTGCGCGTTTGCCAATTCCGGCATGACGGATATGGTGAAGGCGCTGCGCGGGAAACCGATCTATCCGCGCATTCAGGTCGAGCAGGACGAAAACGGCGTGACCTACGCGGTCTCCTGCCGGCACTGCACCGATCCGGTCTGCGTGAAAAGCTGCATTGCGGGCGCGCTCTCCAAAAAGGACGGCGTCATCGAAATCGACCATGAGAAATGCGTCGGCTGCCTGACCTGTGTGCTGGTCTGTCCGTACGGTGCGGTCGTCGAGGACGGCAGCGGCGCCGCGCAGAAATGCGAGCTTTGTCTGAAAAATTCATGCGGCGCACCGGCCTGCGTCAAGGGATGTCCGAACGGCGCAATCGTTTATGAGGAAAGGGGTGCAGCGGAATGAAACACTATGTCATCATCGGCAACGGTGTTGCGGCGGCGGGCTGTATCGAGGGCATCCGGACGGTCGATGCAGCGGGCAGCATTACCGTGATCTCAGCAGAGCAGTATCCGGTCTACTGCCGCCCGCTGATCTCCTATTATCTCGAAAACAAAACCGATCTGCAGCGGATGAAATACCGTCCGGAATCGTTCTATGCGGAAAACGGCGCGACTGTTCTGTACGGGAGCACCGCAAGTGAAATCAACACAGATGCGAAGGAAATCGTGCTGGACAACGGCGACCGGATTCCCTATGACGCGCTCTGTGTCTGCACGGGGTCGTCCCCGTTTGTGCCGCCGATGACCGGACTGGACACGGTCGGAAACAAGTTCAGCTTCATGACGATTGACGACACGCTCGCACTGGAAAAAGCCGTTTCGCCGGAAAGCCGCGTGCTCATCATCGGCGCCGGACTGATCGGGCTGAAATGCGCGGAGGGTCTGCACGGGCGCGTGAAGCAGATTACGGTCTGCGATCTGGCGCCGCGGGTGCTCTCGTCGATTCTCGACGACAAATGCGCCGCGATGATGCAGAAGCATCTCGAAGCGAACGGCATTTCGTTCCTCCTCGGCACAAGCGCAAAGGAATTTCAGGGGAACAGGGCGATCATGCAGAGCGGCGAAACGGCAGAGTTTGATGTGCTGGTGCTGGCGGTCGGTGTGCGGGCGAATACGGCGCTCGTGAAGAATGCGGGCGGCAATGTCAACCGCGGCATTGTTGCGGATGATGCGTGCAGGACGAGCCTGCCGGATGTGTATGCCGCAGGCGACTGCACCGAGTATCACGACATTTCGTCGGACACGGTCAAGGTCATGGCGCTGATGCCGAATGCGTATATGCAGGGGCATACCGCAGGCGTCAATATGGCGGGCGGTGCGGCACAGTTTGACAACGCGATTCCGATGAACAGCATCGGCTTTTTCGGGCTGCACTGCCACACGGCAGGCTCTCAGCCGGAGGGCTGCGAAATGTACGAAGAAGCGGACGAAACACATATCAAGCGGCTGTTTGTCAAGGACGACAGGCTGACCGGCTTCATGCTGATCGGCCGCACGCACCGCACGGGCATTTACACCGCACTGATCCGGAATCAGACGCCGCTTTCGGAGGTCGATTTTGCGCGTCTGAAGATTGAGCCGCAGCTCGCGGCAATGTGTGCGGCATACCGCAATCATGTGCTGAAAGGAGCGGTCTGAATGGAACTGAATGTATCGGGAATGGGCTTTTCCGAGGTCAATGAACAGATGCGGCAGACGGATGACCGGGAGATCACACTGACCGGCTGCATCGGACAGCGCTTTCTTGCGGCGGGAACGAGCGGCAAGTATGTCAGAATCAGCGGCATCGCCGGCAACGCGCTCGGCGCATATCTGAACGGCGCGAAGATCACCGTTCGCGGAAACGCCCAGGACGCCGTAGGCGACACGATGAACGGCGGGATGATCACCGTTCACGGGAACGTGGGCGACGCCGCGGGCTACGCGATGCGCGGCGGCGTGATCCTCGTCAGGGGCGACGCCGGATACCGCGCGGGCATCCATA
>JAFPQL010000188.1 GCA_017414145.1 Oscillospiraceae bacterium
CATGGTGACGCACAATGACGCGATCAAAATGATGGCGGATCGCGTGGTCAAGCTCCGTGACGGCGTCATCCGCAAGAACGAGGTCAACAAGAAGAAGATCAGCGCTGAGGCGCTCGAATGGTAAGGGGGCGCTGAGATGAGAAACCCCCTCTTTCGCCGCATCCCGCGTGAAATCCGCGGCGAACTCGGAAAATATGTCGTCATCTTCCTGTTCATGGTGGCGATCATCAGTGTCGCATCCGGCTATTTCATCGGAGATGCGAGCCTGAAAGCGGCCTATGACAACAGCTTCGCCGACTACAACATCGAGGACGGCAATCTGGAGCTGCCGCTGGCCGCGGACGACGCGATGACAGAGGCGCTCGAAGCGGAGGATATCCGCATTTATGAGAATTTCTACAGCGATCTCGCCTGCAAGAATGACAGCAAGCTGCGCATTTTCAAGCTGCGCGATACAGTCAACAAGATCTGCCTGCTGAGCGGCAGCCTGCCCGAAGCCGAGGACGAAATCGCACTGGACCGCCTTTACATGAAGAGCAACGACATCTCCGAGGGCGACACGGTCACGGCCGGCGGACTCGATTTCCGCGTGACCGGCACGGTCGCACTGCCGGACTATTCCGCGCTCTATGAGCACAATACCGATTTCATGTTTGACACCGAGAAATTCGGCGTCAGTGCCGTCAGTGAGTCCGGCTTTGCACGCATACCGGAGGACGGAATGCACTGGTCATATTCGTGGAAATACGATGACCCGCCCGCCGAGCGCTTCAGCGAAGACGCCGTGAACCGCAGCGACGATCTGCTGAAGGCGGTCTCCCGGAAGACGCCCCTGCTGAACTATGTGCCGACCGTCCGGAACAGCGCCATCCGCTTTGCCGGAAACGACCTCGGCCACGACCGCATCATGATGATCGTCATGCTCGATATGCTGATCGTCATCATCGCGTTCGTGTTTGCTGTCACAACGAGCAACACGATTGCGCGTGAGGCAAATGTCATCGGTACGCTGCGCGCCTCCGGCTATACAAAGGGCGAACTGATCCGGCACTACATGGCCGCCCCGCTCATCGTCCTGCTGATCGCGTCCGTCATCGGCAACATCGGCGGATACACCTTTATGAAAACCGTCATGGCGGATATGTACCTCGGCTCGTACAGTCTGGTCAGCTACAAGGTGCTCTGGAACGCAGACGCCTTCGTGCAGACAACGGTCATTCCGCTGCTGATTCTCGCCGCAATCAACTTCCTGATGCTACTCTCGAAGCTGAGCCTGTCTCCGCTGCAGTTCCTGCGGCGCGACCTGAAGCGGCATCAGCGCAAAAAGGCGTTCAAGCTCAACACGAAAATTCCGATCATGACGCGCTACCGTCTGCGCGTGCTGTTCCAGAACATTCCGGGCTATGTCACGATTTTCGCCGGACTGTTCTTCGCCAGCGTGATTATGGTCTTCTGCCTGCTGTTCAATCCGCTGCTGAACAAGCTGGAAGAGGACACCAAGGACAACATGATCGCGTCGCATCAGTATCTGCTGAAAATGCCCGTCGAAACGGCAGAGGAGAGCGCGGAGAAGTTCTCTGCGGACAGTCTGAAAATCGTCCGCGGCAGCTTCAGCGAGGATGTCACGATCTACGGCATTCTGCCGGACAGCCGTTACTGCAAGGCGGATGTCAGCAGCGGTGACGCGGCGATTTCCAGTGCATACGCGGACAAATACAGCCTGAAAACCGGCGACACCGTGACCCTGCATGAGGAGTTCGGCGACAAAACCTATTCCTTCAAGGTCGGCAGCATTTACAATTACCCCAGCACAATCGCGGTTTTCCTCTCGCAGGAAACCTTCAACGAGGCCTTTGATCTGGAGCCGGATTCCTTCTCCGGATATTTCTCCGACCGCGAGCTGACCGACATTGACAGCGGCATGGTTGCGGCACAGATCACGCTGGACGATCTGACCAAGACCTCCCGTCAGCTCAAGCGCTCCATGGGCAATATGATGTCCACCTTCCTTGTGCTCGGCATCACGGTCATCATTCTGGTTGTCTATATGCTGTCGAAGGTGATGATCGAAAAGAACACGCAGTCGATCTCCGTCGCCAAGATTCTGGGCTATCACTCCGGTGAAATCGGCAGAATCTATCTGCGGACGGCCACGATCGTCACGGTGCTGTCAATGCTGCTTTGTATGCCGCTGGTCAACATTGCGCTGGACAAAATCTGGCGCATGATGATGATGGAGTATGCGGGCTGGCTGGCCCCGACGGTTCCGATGTCGGCCTTCGGCAAGACGATTGCGCTCGGCATCCTGACCTACGCGGTCACGGCGCTGATTCTGAAACGGAAGATCAGCCGTGTCCCGATGGATGAAGCCCTGAAGAACACGGAATAATGCTGCTGCGGGACGCCACCGCAGGCATTTCCGAACCGGAAAGACCCCGCAAGCCAAACGGCATTTCCAATGAAACCGGCGCTGCCATCTACAACATGGCAACGCCGGTTCTTTTGCGGCGAAACTGTCCCCGTCGGAACGGTCATGGGGCGCTGCCCGCCTGTGCGCCGAGATCCGCCCGGAACCGCTCCAGAAACAACGCCGCTGCCTTTGTGAATACCGTGTACCGCTTCCACACAAAATGACACCCAACTTGAACCGCCGGATGCAGCGGCCGGAAACACAGTTCACTGTCTCCGCTCACATTGATCAGCCGGTCCAGACACAGACAGCAGCCCAGCCCCTCACGCGCCATCACCGACCCGTTATAGACCAGATTGTACTCCGCAACCGTCCGGATCCTGCTCCCGTCCAGCCCGAACCGTTGCAGCATCAGCTCTTTGTGATTGCGCTGCTTCGGCACAATCAGCGGCAGCTCCGCCAGATCGTCCAGTTCGATCCGCTCCTTCTCAGCAAGCGGATGATCGCGGCGCATCAGCAGCCCGAACCGGTCCCTGAGCGGCATCTCAATCCCCTCGTATTTCGCCGCGTCATAACTCTGGAAGATGATGCCGAAGTCAATAATTCCCCGCTCCAGCCGCTCCATGACATCGGTCGCATCCGCACTGTATATGCTGTATGTCACATCGGGATACTCCGCCTGCATCCGTTTTGCCGTGTCCGCAATCAGTCTGACCGCATAAGTCTCCCCCGCGCCGATATACACCTTGCCGGAAATGTGGCTGTCGCTCTGCCGGACCTCCTGTTCGGCCTTGTCCAGCAGCTCGACGATCTCCTCGGCACGCTTGCGCAGAATCATCCCGTCCTCTGTCAGCGTGACGCCCTTATTGGAACGGATCAGCAGCGGTTTCCCCAGCTCCTCCTCCAGTTCCTTCAGCTGACGGGAGAGCGTCGGCTGCGACAGATACAGCCGCTCCGCCGCCGCCGAATAGCTCTGCTCCCGCGCCACGGCGAGAAAATACCGCAGTACCCGGATGTCCATGTGCATCCCTCCTTTTTCTGCATTATATCACATCTGCGCATCCGCGTCAAGCATCGCCGCTGCTTTACTATGCGGTCCGGTTATAGACAACCGCGAACAACACCGCCCGCCGGTTCCGAAGCACGGAGCCCGCGGGCGGTTGCTGTGTTATTTTTTCGTGACCTGCTTGACAATGATGGACAGCGCCGCACTGAGCAGTGCCGCGACCGGAAAGATAATCCAGCTTCTCTCCCAGTCATTGGTCAGCAGACTGTAGCCGAGGAAGACGGCGATGACCAGCGTCCAGAAAATGCCCATGACATTTTGCAGCGTGGATTCATCGGCGGTCTTATTTGCGCGGGAATACTCCCCTTCTTCGAGCAGCTTGGAAAAGCCTGCGCGGATGATGCTGCACCGGATAATCAGAAAGACGCCGATGCTGACGAACAGAAAGAGCGACGCACCGCTGACCGCGTCCCTGCGGCCGGACTGCGGCAGAACCGTATCCAGAATAATCGGCGGAATGACCGAAAGGATACAGAAGACGATGCCCGTCACCAGATCGCGCAGATAATGCGGATGATGCTGCGTGCGCTTTTCCCGCACCATGCCGGAAACGCCGTATTCGGTGTCAATCGGCTCCTTTGAGAGATATTCATAGGGCTTCATCTGGATGCCGGAGATGATGAGCAATGCCACACCCGCGGCGACCATCAGAAACAGAATGACCGCGCTCAGATTGCTGAGATTGTGAATCACGGCGATTCTGCCGCCGCTCTCCAGCTCGGAATCCGGGCTGAGCAGAATGGCGGGAACCACAGAAAGGATGCAGAGCACCACGCCGATCGCAATCCGCAGGGCGTGCGTGCGGTTATCCTTCAGGAAGGTGTTGGCCTCCTCCATGCTGACGCGGCGCAGCGGCGGCTCCAGCGTGTCGGGGGTGTCGGCGGGGGCGCTCAGCTCCTCACTGTCCTTTAATAAGGTATCGGTGCTGACGCCGAAGATTTCAGAGAGCTGCAGGATGCGGGTGAGGTCCGGTGTGGACTGGGCGCTCTCCCACTTTGAAACAGACTGCCGGCTGACATTCATCCGGTCAGCGAGCTCCTCCTGAGACATTCCTGCCTGCTTGCGCAGTTCCATAATTTTGTCCGCGAGTATCATAATATGTACCTCCTGTTATTTGATTGCGGGTCGGGTGATTTGCTGATATCATGATACCAAATCGGCCGGTTGCAGTCAAGAAACCCCGCCTGCCAATTTGTCAACCGGCGGTTGCAATCGCGTATTTTCGCGCTTTTCGCGGTTGCAGGGCCAGAAAATGCGTGCTGCGGGCAGTCGCCGGCGCGGTCTGCCCGGCGGCACATCGGAACGCCTTTTCCGGATGTGCAAGATGCCCGCCGGTCAGCGGAACCGACCGGCGGGCATCGTCATCTGCCTTATGAAACATCACGCAGCAGCACACTCTGCTCTCGCAGCAGACTGATTCGGAAAATCAGCGCTTGGAGAACTGCGGTGCGCGGCGGGCTGCCTTGAGGCCGTACTTCTTTCTTTCCTTCATTCTCGGGTCACGAGTCAGGAAACCGGCCTTCTTCAGTGCAGCACGCAGCTCCGGATTGAACTGGAGCAGGGCTCTTGCAGCACCGTGACGGATTGCACCGGCCTGGCCGGTCACGCCGCCGCCGGCGACAGTGCAGACCACATCGAACTGTGCAGCGGTCTCGGTCAGCTCAAGCGGCTGACGGACGATCAGCTTCAGGGTCTCCAGACCAAAGTAATCGTCAATGCTTCTGCCGTTGATGGTAACATTGCCGGAGCCCGGATAGAGACGGACTCTTGCAACGGAGTGCTTTCTTCTGCCGGTCCCGTAGTAGGACTTCAGCTTTGCCTGATAGGAAACTGCTTCGCTCATTGTTCAGGGACTCCTTTCTTACAGTGTGTAAAGCTCAGGCTTCTGAGCTGCATTCTTGTGCTCTGCACCTGCGTAGACACGCAGACGCTTCATGGACGCTCTGCCGATGTGGTTGTTCGGCAGCATTCCCTGCACGGCGATGAACATCGCGTGCTCCGGCCGCTTCTCCATGAGCTCACGGTAGGAGACCTTCTTCAGGTGGCCGATCCAGCCGATGTGCCAGATCTCAAACTTCTGATCGAGCTTCTTGCCGGTCAGAACTGCCTTGCCGCAGTTGATGATGATGACATGATCGCCGCAGTCGGTATTCGGGGTGAAATCGACGCGGTGCTTGCCGCGGAGCAGTGCGGCAGCCTTTGCAGCGGTGCGGCCGAGCGACTCGCCTGCTGCGTCAATGATATACCATTTCCGGCTGACTTCCGCAGCCTTCAGCATGGTTGTTGACATAATACTCGTCCTCCGTTCAGATTTTTGGTAACCGAATCGGGCGCTTCACGGGGAGAAGCTGCCTTTTTTCGGCGTGCTTTCCTATTATACACGATTCAAAACGGTTTGTCAACAGGCAAATTGCCGAAATTTAAAAATATATCCCTCAATCTCTGGAAATCTCTTGAAATCTCTCCCGATTGCTCTCGTTCTCGTGTTTCATTTCATTTTTCAGAGGCCGGGCGGCAGGCGGCGCTGCACGGAACTGTCCTCCGGCGGCATCGCTTCCGTGTCGGCCATGGCAAAGCATTTGCCGTACCCGGTGACCACGCCGACCATCGTACTGCCTGACCGCACATTCTTATAGTCCAGATACACGGGGCAGCAGTATGTATTGCCGTCTGATGCGGTGATCGAATACGGGTGCTTGCCGCGGTCCGGCGATTTGCCTGCGACGATGATTCTGCCGCATTGATAATTGCAGCGGCGCACGCAGGAAATCGGGCTGGTCGGGCCGTAATACCGCCCGATGCCGCCGACCGCCAGACAGATAAAGACGACAATCAGAATCACCGCCACATAGGACAGCTCGACCCTGTGCAAACTGCCTCTTGGGGTGTAAGTGAGGGCGGACGGCTTGACAACGCCCAGAAACACCGGAATCGAAAGCACGCTGAAAAACAGCGCGCCGACTCCGAAGCACACCAGTTTCGTCATATAGCCGCCGCGCCGGTCCTCCAGATAGCGGAGCAGCTCCCGTCGCTGCGCTTCCGTAATCACAGCAAATCCGTACTCCATGATGCACCTTCCTTTCATGTCTTTCTGTGATTATACCACAAAAACGCCCTGTTGTCAATCAAAGACAGCAGGGCGCCTGATGCGGATGCGCAAATAATCAGCATTGCTTCCGCCGTATTTGCCGGTCATTCCGCCGGCGGTGCAAGCACGCCGGCCAGAACGCCTCTGGCATTGTCAAACTCATACGAGCAGGTGGACAGCAGCAGCAGATGCTGACCGAGCAGCGCCTCCGGATCCGTCTCCTCGGTGTAGAGCGCTTCGGAGAGCAGCATCTCCAGATACGCTCTTTTCTCATCCTCCGTCAGAAAGACGGCATGGTAGACCGGCGCATTCTGCTTCACATTGAGATACGCGAAAAACCGGACGGTCCGCACCGTATCGCCGATGATGAGCCGGCCGGTGCGGTGCGACGCGAGAAACTGCGGATTCCGATAGTCACAGATCTGCGTAAACATCCGTTTTTTCGTCGAGTGATGCCCGTAAACAATCGAGGTAAAGCCGGAAAAATCCGGCAGACAGCGGCAGTCCAGAAACGGCGCGCCGAGTCGGTTTTCCGTACCGTCCGGCGCATGATTCAGATAGAACGCATTGTCCTCCGCCTGCATGACGGGGTAGTCAATCTGCGTGTCCGGAATCTGAATCCATGCGGCCAGACCGTCACAGTCAGACCGTGCCTCTGCGAGCAGATCACCGTCCGCCGCCTGCCCGTTTTCCTGCGGCAGCACCGGACGGATTCCCTCCAGCAGCGCATTGAGGCGCGCTTCGTCCTCCTGCATGGCCTGCTCCGGCAGATAAACTTCTCTCCGGTAGCGTATTCCAGCATAGATTCCGGCCGCTCCGACGGCGGCAAGCAGAAATGCGGTCAGCAGACGCTTCGGCTTCATTTTGTCCGCCTTTCCTTCCGCCGCTTGTGCAGCAGCAGAAGCGCCGCAGCCAGCAGAAACGCCGCAGAGCCCGCCAGACAGATCAGCCAGAAGGTGCCGTCCGCGGTCAGCAGACCCGTCTTCGGCGGCACATAATCCTCATCGACCGCGGCGTAGAAGATCCACTTGTAGGTGATCTCGCCCTCGATGTGCCGGTCGCCGTCGCGGTCCCGCAGAATGACCATGCCGCTGCGGTCGATCAGTCTGGCACCCTCGTCAATGCGGACATCGCCGTTCAATCCGGTCCATGTCACGCTGCACGAGAGCGTGTCCGAGTCGCCCGGCCGGTAATAGCCGAGATCCATCGGCGTCTGCGTCAGGTCAAGATTGCCGATGCCGTTGACATTGCCGCGGAAGACCTCCGCGCCGCCCAGCGACATCGTGCAGAGCACCTCCGCTTCGAGGTCGATCTCGCCGGATTTCTCCAGCGGCTCGACATAGAAGTAGATGTGATACGCCTTGTCCGTCCGCAGATTCGTGATCTGCACATTTTTCGTATAGGTTTCGCCGTAGGTCATGCCCTCGACATGAAAGAAGTATTCTCCCTTTGCATTCGGGCTGACACCTTCGGAATCCAGCACCGAGAGCCGCTCCGGCAGCCCGGCGACGGTTCCGTCCGGCAGCATCAACTCAGCGGATGCCGCCGGAGGTGTCAGCAGGAGAAATGCACTTCCGGCTGCCGCCAGCGCAGTTTTCAGATGCAACGCACATTTCTCCCCTTTCCGTTGACAGTGCTGTCAGATTCTTACGAGATGCTCCAGGTGACCTTGCCGTTCGTGTCGCTGATGGCAGTGCCCTGCTTGCCGTTGACGGTGCTGCCGTCCAGCCACGAGGATGCCGTCTCAGCGGTGTAATTCTTCGCTTCATCCAGCGATGCCTGGATGCTGTCAAGCACCACATCAAGGTCATAGTCGAGCTTGATGTACGCGCTTTCCTTCGTCTCGGCGCCGAGCGTCACGCTGCTGATGAGCGGGCTCTTGGTCTCAGTGCCTGCCGGCAGGACATAGTTGTAATAGAACTTCTCGTCGCTTGCGCTGTAGCTGAAGTTCGTCTGTGCATCCTCGTCAAACGCGACATAGACAACGATGTCGTCATCTGCGGAAGCGGTGTCCTGACCCGCATAGGTGATGCGGATGCCCTTTGCCTCTGCAAAGCTGTCGGTCGTGTCACCGTCCGCTGCAAGCGCCTTGACAAAGCTCCATGTGACCGAGCTGTCCTTGCCGTAGGTGTAGACATACTTGTCGCCGACGGTCGGAATCGTGACCTTGCTCAGATCGACCGCGTCGATTTCGTCGCTGTCTTCCTTCAGCGTGACGGCGCCCTCACCGGTCTCGACCTTATAGTACTTGCCGCCCTTGACATAGTAGCCGGCGTACTCGTAATCAACGGCTGTCAGCTGGTTGTCCGCGCCGACCTCCTTCTTGATCTCTCTGCGGAAGAGATAGAGCCCGTCCTCGGTAAAGGGCGTGCCGCCTGCTTCCACAGCGGTCTCCGCGACCTTGTTCTTGTTGTAGATGAGCCAGCCGCCTGCCTGTGCGGACTTTGCGGCAGCCTCGGTAATTTCGTCGGCGTTCTTCAGGTCAGCCGTTGCAGCGTCCGCGACAGCAATCGGTGTGCCCTTGCCGGTGACGGTGAAGCTGTGCCCGAAGCCGAGCTTTGCCAGCGAATCAATGTTGCCGGTGTTGACGGCGCTCACTTCCTTGCTGATCTCCTGACCGGGCGTCCAGTCCTGCGGAGGCGTGAAGTTTTCCGTGATGGTCACATCATAGTCCGCTTCGGCGGTCAGGCGGTTCGTCACCTGATCCTGCGATGTAAACCACGCGAAGGTCGCGCCGGCAACCGTGACAGCAGCAATGCTCAGCGAAGCAATCAGCACACGCTTCTCATTCTTCTTGCTGTTCTTGATGTTCTTCATAGGTCATACTCCTTTTCTGGTCTTGGGTGGCGGATTCTTCTGACGGGGATGCGGCGGCAGCGGAATCATCTGCCCCCTCATCCGGGGAATCGGGTTTATCCTCCTGCTGCGGCGCAAAATACTGCTTCATCAGATGCAGCGAGAGCCACAGCATCACAGCCAGCGGCAGGATAAAATACCACCGCAGCTGCACGAACCGTACAACATATCCCAGCTTCGGGATTTTCATCGTCACCTTGCCGATGACGCGCTGTTCATCCACACGGAAGGAATCCTCCGTGTCGTTCGCGTCACCCTTTGTCTTAAAGCAGGTGACGCCGGTGTTCTGATAATCGGGCAGCTTCTGCGTGACTCTGTGAGTCAGGTACGCATTGCTGTCGCTGGACGGGTTGAAGGTGATGACATCGCCGACTGCAATCTGATCGGCGGAAACCAGCTTGACCAGCACCATATCTCCGACGCAGTAAGCCGGTGTCATCGAAGGCGTAATCACCGTATAATACCGGTATCCGAACAGGGATTTATTCGGCGTCTTGCTGGATGCAAACAGAACTGCTGCGATGATGACCGCCGCGCTGAACAGATACACAATGATCTTCCGGATGATGACGAAGGCGAGATATCCTCGCTTGCCCGGCGGTGCTTTGTTTTCCTGATTCATAGGTTCATCCTCTCTTGTTCGGATTGTTCCGGCTTTCGGCGGTCCAGGCGGTGATCCGCCAGAATCAGCAGCAGAATGCCGCCTGCGAAGAGCAGCAGACCGGTTCTGCTCCGGAGAAACCGGATCGGGCGGCCGAGCCGCGGCACGGCGAGCACGCATTTTCCGAGGTAACTGCCGGCGGTCACGGCATCCTCGTCCTCGGTGTTGTTCGCGTCGCCCTTTGTCCGGACGGCCCCTGCTTCGAGCCGGACCGCCCTGTGCGTGACAATCGCGCCGGAGGAATCGCGGAAGGTGATGATGTCACCGGCGCGAATCTCCGGAAAGGGAATGCGGCT
This sequence comes from Oscillospiraceae bacterium, assembly GCA_017414145.1. Next base: position 10,378 of record JAFPQL010000188.1, read on the forward strand.
CCGGACGAGGCAGACGCTTCCGACCGGAATTTCCGGCTCCATGGAGCCTGTCAGCACCACATAGGGGCGGATCCCGCAGCACAGCAGCACCAGTATGGCGGCTGCCGCCGTGACGATACAGGCGATGACGCCGTTGATGATGAGATGCAGCACGCGCCGCAGCCGTTCACTTCCAGGCATCTTCATAGTCCTGTCTGCTGCCGGACTCGTCATCTGCCGGCACCGCTTCAGAGTATACATAGATGTCATAGCCGTCTGTCGCGCCCGTCCAGTCCGCCGGAAAAACGGTCTTGACCCAGCGGATCAGGCTTTCCGTCGTATCGCCCGGCGCAACTGCCTCTGTGTAGTAGTAGAAGCCGTCTGCCGCACGGTATTCCCATCCCGCGGGCAATGCCGATTCCGGAAAGGCCGCTGCCGGAATGTACGCGCTCTGATTGTCCTTGTCGCTGTCATTGGAGACATAGGAAATATCCCGGATCTCCGAGGATGAAAACTCCAGCCGCACACGGATATAGCTGTCCGCAGTCCCGGTGTTTGCGATCTGCACATCCTTGCGGAAGGGCTCGCCGTCGGGGTCATCCGGCGGGTCGAACTGCTCCCGCACCTCGATGCTGACCTTTTTTTGTTCATCGGGGCTCTGCTTCCGGCTGAACCGGTTTGTGATGAAATCGGAATTCGTGAAATACGCAAGCGTGAATGCCGTCACTGCGATCAGTGCTGCGGAAGCGATCAGCACGATGTCCTTTTTTCTGAGCTTCATGCTGTCACCTCACTCCCCGCTTCCGCCGGCATACCGGATGCGGTTTTCCGCATAGGCGGTATAGCCGCTGCCGCTGTCCGGCTGCATTTCATTGCGGAAGGACACCGTCACGGGCTCCGGCGAGCGCATTGTCACGGAGGCGGCCGACGGGCTGCCGATCACGGCGCTGTCATCGCCTGAGACAGTCACACCGGCCGGTGTATACCACCGTGTACCGAGCTCCTCAACCAGATAAGTGCCGACCGGGAGCCCGCTGATCTGCACTTCCTTGTCCGGCGCGGTATCCGAGGCGTCAAAGGAGATCATCCGGATGAATTCCGGACCGTCGGAAACGGTGTTTCCGTCACCGTCCTTGCGCTGCACGGCGCGGAACAGGAAGGCGGGATAGCCCTTCGTCGCGTCGATGCCGTCGATTGTCTTGCGGATGATGAGATTTGCGGTCACGGGGCTGTTCGGCAGGCTGACAGTCGTGCTGCCGTCCGCCTCCGACGCCCATTCGCCGAGGCGGTCCGCCCCGCGCTGATAGGTTCCGGTTTCGCTGTCATATTCCACGGTGTAAAGCTGATCGACCGCGTTGTCCGCGAGCCGGATGTGCATGACCACATCATAGCCGGGCATCGCGTAGCCGCTCGGCGGCGTGACTTCTTCAATCATATAGTAGCCGCTGGTCAGCGCACGGTGGCAGAAGATGCCGTTTTCATCGGAAATCAGCGCGTCGGCATCGGCCAGCGCAAACCTTCTGCCCTCCGAAACATCGTATCGCCAGAGCCGGAACACGGCGCCTCTGAGCGGATTGCCCGCGGCGTCCGTTTTCCGGAGATTGAGTCTGCCGGGGCGGTTTTTCACCGTCAGCACGCCGCCGCTTTCATTTGCGGCAAAGACGATGTCGTCCGCGTCGCCTGCATACTGCACATGAATCTGTCCGTCGGCATCCACATTGACCGTGATGCTTTCCGTCAGCGGGTGGAAGCCGTCCGGTGCGGAGAGCTCCGTCAGCCGGTAGCTGTGCTCCGCGGTAAAATACGCATTGGTGACCAGTCCGCCGGCATCGGAGGTAAAGCTGCCCAGCAGCACCTCGCCGCCGCCGGTGATATCCGTCAGCCGGAAGACCGCGCCGCTGAGCGGCGTCCCCTCTGCGGACTGCTTGACGATTTGCAGATGATTTCTCGCGTTCGTGATCGTGTCGCGGCGGGTATTCATGCCCGTGCCGCCGATCTCGCCCTGCTCATAGCCGACCTGATACGCGAATTCATGCGTCTCCCCGTTTGTCGTGACGGCGCTGAGCGAGACGGTATCCCCTGCCGCGTACGGCGCACAGTCCGTGACGGCATCGGTGCTGCCGCCCCAGTCCGCCGGCTGAATGCTGTCCGGCCGCACCTCCATGGCGGAAAAGCGGTTCGCCTCCTCCGCGTCGCTGAAGTAATAGACCGAGGTGTTCGGGGAGACCAGCTCGCGGAAGGTATCCGGCACATAGACCGGACCGTCCGGCGACTGCGCAAACAGCGCAATGTAGATCGGGTCATGTGCTTCGGTATAGTCGCGGTCGCCCCAGTCCTTGTCCACCGTGATGCCGAAGCCCTTCTGGTTGACGACATTCATATGCGCGTTCGTGTTCTCGCGGATGATGCCGTAATTGATATCCTTCCCCGCAATCAGATGATAGGTGCCGCCGTCGCGTTCGTAGCGCAGCAGCTCATATCCGGCGGGGATCTTGTCATCCTGCTCCTCGATCATGAATTCCGTTGTCGGGAGCAGATTCTCGATCACAACGGACAGCCCGTCCGGAATGCCGGCAATGGAGCCGTTGTTTCCGGAGACACCGCAGACCGTCTTTTCCTTTCCGTACTTTGAAAGCTTTCCGTTGACATAGGTGTAGTAGAAGCCGTCCGCGTCCGTGACATAGTATTCGCCCTTGCGGTACGGCACCGGCTCCCCTTCCTCATCGAGGAAATACACCTGAAATTCAAATCCGGTTCTGTCGTTGTCCACATCGGTTTCCGAGCCGCTGACCAGCGTGACCAGCCGCTTTGTGACAATCAGCTTCTTGAGGTAGTCCGGGTCGATGTGGTTCTCATAGATCACGCGCTTGCGGCCGAGAACGGTATCCGCCTCCGACGCGACCTCGGCATAAGCCTTTTCGCCGGTGGTGTGAAAATCGCTGTCATAGGCGCGCTCGCCGTTGATATTGACATAGTCATATTCCTGATTCAGCACGCCGATCTCTTTGAAATAATATTCCGTCTCCCGCCCCGGCATCGTGAATTCCGCCTTTTCGCCGGAACGGAGATAAAACACATTCTGATATTCCGTGCCGTTGATGACCGCCTCCGCATCATAGGGAACGAGCCCGTTCTGCTTTTCATAATGCGCCTTCGATGCCTCGTCGGCAGGATTTTCGTACAGCGTGAATTCCGTGCTGCCGGCCATTCTGTAGTAGAGCTGATAGGCGTATCTGGTGTTGGAGTAGTCAGTCGTCTGCGTGCCGGTGAGCTTCTTTTCGAGGAAGATGCTCCGCTCCGGAACCGTTGCGAGGTTAAAGCGCAGCTTCAGGTTGGATGCACCCGCGCCGCGTTCCATATAGTAGATCTTCATGCTGTGAGAGCTGTAGTCCTTGAAAATGCCCTCATCGCTCTCAAAGCTGCCGTCATTCTTGAAATACGAGGCCACCAGACTTTCATCCCACGGTGTGCCGTCCGGAAAGACGCCCGCTGCACGGAAGCAGTCCACAAGCTTCACCCGGTTATAGCCGCCGTCGTTATGTCCCTTATAGGTCAGGACCTCGCCGGTGCTGAAATCGATTTTTCCGTTCAGTGCATTGTGAATACCGCCCAGGTCGAGCACCAGCACATCGTCCACAAAAAGCCAGAAGTCATCGTCACCGGTGAACTCGAAGATCAGCGGATTGCCGTTTTCATCGCAGCCGTTCTCCGGAATCATGAACTGGGCGTCGATGGACATTCCGAAATAGTGATCCACCGTGTTGTAAGTCTTCGTGTAGAGATGCTCGCCCTTTCTGGGGTTCTCGTCAGGGATGCTCTGGTTGTTCGGCAAATACAGATTTGTGCGGGCGCTGCTGCCGTTTTCGCCGGCCTGCGGGCCGTTGTACGGCAGGAAGTTTCCGCGCCTTGACGAATACTGGTTGCCGTTGCCCGGAGAGACCAGCTCCTGCCGGACGGTGAAGTCATACACGCCGTCATAGCCTTCTTCCGAAGGCGACCCGCCGGAACCGTCCCGCTTCATGAGAAATGCCGAAGTATCAAAGCAGCTGTATTCAAAGTAACCGGTTTCGTCGTAAGTGCTCTTGATGAAAAGGTGATTGACCTCGCGCTCGGCGCCGACGGCACCGTCGGTAAAGAGCGGTGCAAGGCTTTTGTGACTGCCCTGCGTGGCAACGGGGAAGCCGTCCCCGCCGATCCGATTCTCCACCAGACCGGTAATGGCGCCGCCGCCTTCCACATACTGTTTGTTGATGAGGATACTGTTCTGCACCGCGTCGCTCGGATAGTCATACATCTTGATCGTGATGCCGGCCGCCTTGCTGTCCACGGTTTCGACCGGCAGAAATTCGCCCTCCGGTCTCTGAACGGCAAAACACATCTGTGCGGACTGTGTGTCCGGCACGGGCTGGACAGTCAGCCCGTTTGTATAGCGGAAGCCGTACCAGCTCCACACATTGTTGTCCCAGGCTTCGAGCGTCGAGGTATATTCCCCGTTTTCCCGTCCGTTAAGCGTGACACCGATCGTGCTGTTGGAGAGAATCTGTCCGTTCTGCGGCGCCAGATACATTCCGGTAACAGGATTATAGAAATCATAATACCCGGAATCGCCGTGCTGAATAAACTGCCAGTACAGACCGGTCGTTTCCTTGTCTTTCCACTGGATGACGCCGCCGCTCTCCCAGACACGCACCAGCTTGCCGCTGCCGTCGATTGCGTAGTTGACATATTCGCGGGCGTCGTTGTCCCAGACCTTGCTGTAGATCACGACATTTGTGCCGTCCGTCAGGCGTTCGGTGTCCGAGACGCTGACCTTGTCGGCGGTGTGCGTCACGATGTTTACCGGCTGATCGGTGTGAACAGAAGCGTCGGTCAGAATCGCCGGCACAAACCATTCCGTCCACTGCGAGTTGTTTGTGTTCAAGTATGTCTGGTAGCCGTTTGAGATGTTTTGACCCTTCAGGTTAAGGGCCCAGAGATTCTTGTTGACCAGACGCAGCTTGTCCGCGTTGTTTCCGGTGCCGTTATTCTGCACGGTGATGACGGAATAACCGTCCGGATCGGGCGCGTCCAGCAGCTCGACCCTGCCGCCGCTGCTGCCGTTCACGGTCACATTATAGCTGTAAAGCGTCAGATACTTGGTCACGCCGTCCACCTGTGCGGTGATGTAATAGTTATTGTCACTGATCCAGGTGAAAGTCCATTCCGTCACATCGGTGTCCGAGATCACATAATGCGTAAAGATGTCTGTCCCAGCGTCGATCTGACTCGCAGGGTAAACTGTCACGGCTCTGGACGCCAGTCTGCTGTTCTGCTTATATGTGCCCATCAGGGCAGGAACATTTGTCTGTCTTCCCGTCGCTGTGACCGGTTGGTTCCAGTTTGCCAGCGCGAAGCTCAGGCCGTCCAGCCGGCTGCCAATCTGGTGATCGCCGCTGTGATAAAACAGGATGCCGTAAGCGGAGAAGGAATCCGTCTCGAAGGTCATCCGGTCAGAGACGCCGTCCGTCTGCGGAACATCCTGCTCCAGTGCCGCGTCCATCAGGACGGGCTGACCGGCGGCAAAATGGATCACATCGGTCTGAATCTGATCCGTCGGCGCATCCAGCTCCGGCCGGTCATAGGTCAGCTCGACGGAAACCGGCGCTGCCGGCTCAATGACCGCGCCTTCGTACAGGAAGGAGATGTCAAAGAAGCGCGCATAGGTCAGATCGCCGCTGACCGCCGCATCCGACTGTGCAAAATAGCTGCTGTACCGGGCGGAATCCGACCCGATCTCCTCAAAGGAGAGCAGTGTGCCGTCGGGGAGTCCCGCGTCCGCCGGACAGGTGACGGAGAGCCCGACGCCGCCGGCGCTGAGGCTTGCCGTGCCGATGCCGTCACAGACCGTCAGCGCAGTGTATACGGTATCCGATGCGGCCGTGCGCGGCAGAAAATCAGCAGAGGAGAGCAGCAGCGACAAACTGACTGCCGTACCGGTCAGCTTCTGAAACAGCGTATTCTTCACCGTGCTCACCCACCCTTCCTGAAAAATGCAAAGCAGCATCCGTCTGCCGTTCTTCCGGAGAAGTCGATGCGGCATGAGATGCTGTTAATCCGTTTTCGCAGTTATCCGTGAACTGCGCTTTGTTGCCGTATCGCCTCGTTCTCCGATTCATAAAGATTGATCCTGCGGATATTCTGTTTATAACCTATTATAACATAGATCTCTTTATTTATCAATAGTTTTTGGAGAAAAAGCATTGATACCACATGATTTTTGTGAAATAACGACAACTTTACACAGCACAATGCACAAAACGATGTTGTGCCTTGCTTCCGGAAGAAATGCGGATTTTTTTGCAACGGATTTTACAGGATATGGGCATTCCTACAAAAATCTCCGCCGCAGCCGATTTTACTTGATTCCGGCGGCATTTCGCAGTATAATAGGTAGGCGCTGCACAAGGGTAGCGCAGGAAAATGCCGCTCCGCAGCGGCGATTTTTGAGGAGACGGAGAGGAAAAAAGTGGAAAAAACCATTCAGAAGCCGACCGCAGACAAGCTCAAGCCAAAGCTGTTTTCGGTCATGAAAACCTACACCGCGGCACAGTTCGGGAAGGATCTGGTCGCGGGTGTGATTGTGGCGATCATCGCGCTGCCGCTCTCGATTGCACTGGCACTGGCCTCCGGCGTCAATCCGGAGCAGGGTCTTTACACCGCGATTGTCGCGGGATTTCTGGTGTCGCTGCTCGGCGGCAGCCGCGTCCAGATCGCGGGCCCGACGGCGGCATTTGCGACGATTGTCGCCGGCATCGTCGCGGCAAACGGCATGGACGGGCTGATTCTCTCGACCGTCATGGCGGGCATCCTGCTGATGGTGATGGGCTTCTGCCGCTTCGGCAGGCTGCTCAAGTACATCCCCGGCACGATTACGGCGGGCTTTACCTTCGGCATCGCCGTCACGATTGTCATCGGGCAGGTCAAGGATTTTCTCGGACTGACCTTTCAGAACGCGCCGGTTGAGACCGTGGACAAGGCCGCGGAGATCGTCCGCTGTCTCGGCAGCCTGAATCCGAAAGCACTGCTCATCGGCCTGCTCTCGCTCGCCGTGCTGATCTTCTGGCCGAAAAAGCTCGAAAAGATCCCCGCCTCGCTGATCGCGGTCATCGTCTGCGCGGCGCTCGTGCGGCTGACGGGGATGCAGGTCAACACGATCGGCGACCTCTACACAATTTCCGGCGCGCCGCCGAAATTCACGCTGCCCCATGTGACCTTCGCCGGCATCCGCGCCATGCTGCCGAACGCCTTTACGATTGCGATTCTCGCGGCTGTGGAGTCTCTGCTCTCCTGTGTGGTCTCCGACGGTATGATCGGCTCCAAGCACCGCTCCAACATGGAGCTGATCGGACAGGGCGTTGCCAACATCGGTTCGGCGCTGTTCGGCGGCATCCCGGCGACCGGCGCGATTGCGCGCACCGCCGCAAATGTCAAGAACGGCGGCAGAACTCCGGTGGCGGGCATGGTGCATTCCGTCGTGTTGCTGGGCATTCTCATCGTGCTGATGCCCTATGCCTCGATGATTCCGATGCCGACCATCGCCGCGATTCTTTTCATGGTCGCGTATAATATGTGCGGCTGGAAGAATATCCGTTCCATGCTGAAAACCGCCCCGAAAAGCGACATTGCCGTGCTGCTGACGGTGATCTTCGACCTTGTCGTGGCAATCGGCGCCGGACTGGTGCTGTCCTCGCTGCTGTTCATCAAGCGCATGGCGGATGTGACCGAAGCGCACGCATGGGTCGAGGCGGACGACGAGGACACCGACCCCGACAACATCCTGCGCAAACGGATTCCCCCGCGCACCAGAGTCTATGAAATCAACGGTCCGATGTTCTTTGCGGCGTCGGAAAAGTATCAGTATATGCTGGACGGCAGCGGCTTTGACGCGCTGGTCATCCGGATGCGCAATGTCCCCGCAATCGACGCGGCGGGCGTGGAGACCCTCGCGGACATCGTCCGGAAATGCACGAAGAACGGTGTGTGCGTGATCTTCTCCCATGTCAACGAGCAGCCGATGCACGCCATGGAGAAGGCCGGTCTGGTGCATGCCGTCGGCGCGGAAAACTTCTGCCCGCACATCGACAATGCCCTGCTGCGTGCCGAAGAAATTGTGCAGGCGAAGCAAAACGCCTGACAGCAATGCAGAACGCCCCCGCATCACCGGACAGCAGCCGGCGGTGAGGGGGCGTTTTTCGCTGGAAGCTTCAGTCGTTGAACTGAATCACATGATTGGCGGCCAGCCAGTTCAGGAACTCGAATCTCGCCTCGTCCCGGCACTCCGGCTTAATCATATAGTGCATATAGTGCTCGACAAGATTGAAGGTCTCGAAGGTGCGTCCCTCGATCTTGAACTGTTCAAAGCCCATGGGAATATAGGTATCCCAGATTTCATCGGGAGAGATGTAGTTCTTCAGGCCGATGACGCCGTACAGCGTCCGCTTTGCATACGGACAGTCCGCGTAGGACTGCAGCTCCGTATGCTCCTCGACCAGCTTCTTGCCGTCAAAGGGGACATTCGGGAACTTTCTCGCGTGCTCCGCAATGGCAATCTGCTGGAAGCCGACGGCACGGTAATGCGCCGAACGCCGCGGACAGGCGGGATTGCAGCTCGCGTTGACCAGCAGCTCGCACTTTTTCTTGTCGGGGATTCTGCGGAGTGTCTCAAAGTCGTGATTCAGGTCATAGTCGATGACGACGATGTGATAATCCTTCTCCGTCTCCGCGAGCAGCAGCTCCGGATCGGTAATGCGCTTGCAGGTGGAGCTGGTGAGCTTGAAGCGCGGATAATTCTTGCGGATGTAATCCTCCAGCAGCGGCGAAAAGACAATCGCCTCGTTGAGGCCGTTGTCGGCATAGTGCATCACCATGTTGCAGAAATCATCATAGAGATGCTTCTTTTCAATCAGCGGATTCGTAAAGGTAAAGCGCAGCGGAATGCCTCTCTCGTTGAACGCCTGAATGACGCCCTTGACATAGCTCTTGCTGCAAACACCGCTCTGGGTCCGGCCGCCGTTCCAGAGCGAGGGCGGGAAGGTGCCGTAAAACGACGCAATCTCAACACCTTCGCGGAAATACTCGCGGCGCTTCTCCAGAAATTCGGTAAAAATCAGGTTGAACTTAAAGTGAATCGCAAAATCGGGAAGATGAAAACGCGCTCTCATGCAGATAAAACATCCTTTCTCAGTTCTGTCGGCTCCTTCTGCCGGATCTGCATCCGGTACATATAGTATAGCATTCGGGTTCTTTGTAAGTCATGAATTTTCTGTAAACATAGTATGACGAAATTATGTACGGTGTAAAAACTGCCCCGCATTCCGTGCCGCCGGCTCGTTGACTTTCCGTTCATAATCTGGTATACTGAAACAGAATCTGAACCCGATCGGAGTGGATGAGATGAAAAAAATCCTGATGCTGGAAGATGACGATGTACTGCGCGGAGAGCTGACCAGACTGCTGGAACACGCCGGCTATGAAGCCGTCCCCGTGACGGATTATCAGAATGCCGCGGCACAGATGAAGTCCGCAGGCGCAGACCTCATTCTGCTGGACATCAATCTCCCCGGCACCAACGGCGAGACGGTTCTGCAGGACTTCCGGAAAAGCTGCGATACCCCCGTCATCATGCTGACCAGCCGCACCGGCGAGCTCGACGAAATGCTCTCGATGAGCTACGGCGCCGACGACTATATCACCAAGCCCTACAACCCGACGATTCTGCTGCTGCGGATCTCCGCGGTGCTCAAGCGCGCCGCAAAGTCCGCGCCTGTGCAGAAGTACCGCGACGCGGAGGTCAGCACCGTGCGGGGCAGCCTCTGCCGCGGTCAGCAGGAGCAGATTCTCACAAAAAACGAGATGATCATCTTCCAGCAGCTTCTGGAGCATCTGGGCGAAATCGTCACACGCGACGATCTGATGACCGCTTTGTGGGACAACGAGGAGTATGTCAATGACAATGCGCTGTCAGTCAACATCAGCCGGCTGCGCGGCAAGCTCGCAGAGCTGGGACTGCCCGACGCGATCGAAACACGCAAGAAACAGGGGTATATTCTGAAATGAAACTGCGGACATATCTCAGGGACCGGCTGCCGGCAGCTCTGATTGCCGCCGGTACATGGGCAATGGTGCTGATGATCCTCTTTGCCTTCCGGATGCCGGTTCATGCGGCGGTCATCGTCAGCGGACTGGCGCTTGCCGGCCGGCTCTGCGCCCTCTGCTGGGACTTTCTCCGGAAGCGGGCTTTTTACGGCAATCTGACCGCCTGCGCCGAGCAGCTCGACCGGAAATATCTGCTCTCCGAAATGGTCACCGAACCGGATTTTTATGAGGGCCGCATTCTCTGCGAGGTGCTGAAGGATTCCAACAAGTCCATGTGCGAACAGATCGGCGCCTACCGGCGCGAGACGGAAGCCTTCCGCGAATACATCGAGCTGTGGGTGCATGAGGTCAAGCTGCCGGTCTCCGGACTGGAACTGATGTGCCACAACGACGGTCAGACCAGATACGAGGAGCAGATCCGGCGCGTCGATGCCGAAATCGAAAATGTGCTGTATTATGTGCGCAGCGGCACGGCGGAAAAGGACTACATCATCAAGACGGTGTCCCTAAAGCGCGTCTTTTCGGAGACGGCGCTGAAGCACCGCGCCGCTTTGCAGGCAAAGGACATTTCGCTCCGCACGGAGGAGCTCGGCTGCGAGGTGCTGACGGACAGCAAGTGGCTCGGCTTCATGCTCGGACAGCTCATGGACAACAGCATGAAGTACGGTGCGACGGAAATCAGCGTCTCTGCGGAGGACTGCCCCGACCGGACTGTACTGCACTTCCGCGACAACGGCATCGGCATCCCGGAAAGCGATCTGCCGAAAGTGTTTGAAAAGTCCTTCACCGGTCAGAACGGTCACGCCCGCGCCCGCTCGACCGGCATGGGGCTCTATATCGTCAGCCAGCTCTGCCGGAAGCTCGGCCACGGCATCCGCGTGCAGTCAGAGCAGGGCGTCTATACGGAATTCTGCATCTCATTCGGGAAAAACGATCTGCACAGCGTCCTCTGACCGAAAGCGCCCGCAATCTTACAAAACTGTAAGGTTCTGTAAGATCAGACCGGCGACAAGGCTCCGGAAATGTGGTATCATATGGACAGAAAGGAGCTGGTCCGAATGGCATTACTCAGCATTCAGCAGATCGAAAAGTATTACGGAAACAAGTCGAGCCTGACCAAGGCAATCAACGATATCTCCTTCACCGTCGAACCACTTCCTGCCAAGGCAGCATCACC
>JAFPQL010000189.1 GCA_017414145.1 Oscillospiraceae bacterium
AGAGCGAATTCTTGCCGCCGTGCGCCATGTCGGAGGTGATACCGTAATCCGATGCGCCTCTGGTCTTCCAGTTCGTGCCGGAGCCCTCGAAATCATCCGAGATGCCGCTGCCGGAACCGGACGGCTTGGTGTACTTGACAGAATCTTCCGGAATGATGATATCACCGCCGCCGCCTTCGCCGCCGTTGAAGCCGGTGTAGTTCAGGACATTCTTATAGACATTTGCGGAGCCGTTGGACTGGTAGCCCTCGACATTCAGCGAGACTTCATACATGGTGCCGGACATATCCATGCCCGCCCTTTCCCATGCGGCGAAGTGGTTGCTGACCGTGATCGTGCTCTGGATGTCAACTTCCTGATTGTCTCTTGCAGGGTTCTCGTTCTGCTTGCGGACACTCCAGTACTGATAGAAGGTCTCGGTGCCGTTGATGGACGGCTGGTTGTAACGGACCGTGCGGTAGATGTCGTAGTTCTTGCCGTCGGAAGTCACAGTGCCCATAGAGCCTTCATTCCCGGGCGGTCTCCAGGAGCCCCAGCCCTCGACGATGTAGTACTCGACAGTCGGATACTGGCCCTTGCAGTCATCAACCCAGCCGTAGCAGCACATATAAGAGTTGCCGCGGGGATGATACTTGACGCCGTAGTCGATCGTGATCGTACCCATCTGCTTGTAGGTGACCGTTCTTCTCGGCTGACGCTTACCTTTGCGGAACAGGTTGTTCTGGGTGTTGCTCCAGCTGCAGGTGAACGCGCCGCCCGGATCCTTGTCGCCGGTCCATGTGATCTGTCCAGCGCCGTTCTGGTTCCACGCCTCATAATCATAGCCGTACTTGTCCGAGCAGGTTCCCCTGCTCTGGTAGTCGGCTGCGTTGATCGGCAGTGCGGAAACAGAAGTCGCGGCCAGCATCACAGCACTGGCGATGCCTAAAATGCGTTTTTTCATAGCCAATCCCTCCGTTTTGAATGTGTTAACCAATTCATATGCGGTTAACGAAATACGCATATCGACACAGACCCCCTCTGCATCGATTATACAGTTTTAGTTTATCATATCGGAGTGTTTTTGTCTAGTCCGTTTTTTGCGAATTTCCGGAAGGCGGCAAGAGAGATCGGCTTTTCTATTGTTTCGTCAAAACTGATAGATAGATTCCGGCTCTGGCTATGCAAATTAGCTGAAATTTTCCGTAATATTTAAGGTCGCACTTACAAAAAGTTAAAAGTATCCTGCGGTAATTCGCAAAATCAGGGCAAGTCATCAAAAAATGTTTCCTCAAAAATTGCGATTTCTGGTCAGATTTCTGCGAATTTCAATCCGAAGCCGCAGATCGGAAAGTCCTGCCGGAATCCGGTGCAGCCTGCGGCAAAGCCGCGGTGCCGGCGTGTTCACGCCACGGATTCCGCCGAGCATTCCAGCCGGAACAGAAATCCCGAAAAGCAGCAAACCAGGCGGTTTTTTCGCAATCAGAACCGCCGCCGCGCACCAGAGCCCCGTCAGCAGCAGCGCCGACTGCGCCCCGCGCAGCATACCCCGTTTCCGGCAGCGTCTCGCCGCCGCATGACCGGTCAGCCAGCTCCCGATGACTGCGGGCATCGCCGCAAGCATTGGGAAAACAGCTTCCGGCAAGTCTGTCTGCTGCACCGCAGCCGTCAGCAGCAGAAACACCGCCGCCGAAACCGGTATGCCGGTCAGCAGACACGCCCTGAGCACCGTCCGCATCCGCATCTCCCCCCTCGCAGGAGCATATGCCGCCCGCACCACGGTTTATGCACGGGAATCCGGACGAAGCCCGTGCCGTCCGGACAGTTGCAAAAATCCGGACTTTGTGCTATAATAAATGTATCTGCGCACAGCGCATCATCCGCAATCTGCAAGGAGGCTATTTCATGAAAGCTGTTATTACCGTCATCGGCCACGACACGGTCGGCATTCTGCACAAGGTCAGCGGCATCTGTGCCGAGAACAACGCCAATGTCATTGAGGTCACGCAGAGCGTTCTGCAGGACCTGTTCGCCATGTTCATGCTCGTGGATATCCGCAGCCTGAGCTGTGAATTCTCCGCGCTCTCCGAAGCGCTGACTGCACTCGGCCGCGAGCTGGGGCTCTCGATTCATGTCATGCACGAGGATATTTTCAACTCGATGCACCGCATCTGACAGGAGGAACACAGTATGCTCAATACCTCGGATATTCTCGAAACCATACGCATGATCCAGGACGAATGCCTTGATATCCGCACCATTACCATGGGCATTTCGCTGCTGGACTGCTGCTCGGAGGACATGGACACGCTCTGTGACCGCGTCTACGACAAGATCACGCGGCGCGCCGAACATCTCGTCGCGGTCGGCAGACAGATCGAAACCGAATACGGCATCCCGATCATCAACAAGCGCATCTCCGTCACCCCCGCCGCGATGCTCGTCGCTGCGACAAGAGGCGGTGACCCGGTCAAGCTCGCCCACGCGCTGCAGCGCGCCGCGGAAGCGACCGGCGTCAACTTCATCGGCGGATTCTCCGCCCTCGTCCACAAGGGCTTTTCCGCCGGCGATGAGGCGCTGATCCGCGCAATTCCGCAGGCGCTCGCCGAAACAACGAATCTCTGCTCCTCGGTCAATGTCGGCTCGACAAAAGCCGGCATCAATATGGATGCCGTCCGGCTCATGGGTGAGGTCATCCGCGAAGCTGCCGAGCGCACCGCCGATCAGAGCTGCTTCGGTCCCGCAAAGCTCGTCGTCTTCTGCAATGCGCCGGAGGACAACCCGTTCATGGCAGGCGCCTTCCACGGCCCCGGCGAGCCCGACTGCGAGGTTCATGTCGGCGTATCCGGCCCCGGCGTCGTCCGTGCGGCAATCGAGAAATACCCCGACGCGTCCATTGACGAGCTGGCGAATATCATCAAGCGCACGGCTTTCAAGATCACGCGCATGGGTCAGCTCGTCGGAACCAAGGCATCCCAGATGCTCGGCGTCCCGTTCGGCATCGTCGATCTGTCCCTCGCTCCGACACCTGCCGTCGGCGACTCCGTCGCACACATTCTGGAGGGCATGGGACTTTCCGTGGTCGTGTTGCCCACCGTCACGATGCCGCTGCTCTCTTCGTCGCAGCCTACCACAGCGTAGAGAGCGGTGCAGTTGGTGGCCGCAACATTATTAGTATAAGTAC
>JAFPQL010000190.1 GCA_017414145.1 Oscillospiraceae bacterium
GAAATCCTCGGCGTGCAGGCGGTTGAGAACTATATCATCGAGGAGATTCAGCATGCCTACCGTCAGCAGGGCGTTGAGATCAACGACAAGCACATCGAGGTCATCATCCGCCAGATGATGCGCAAGGTGCTGATCGCGGATTCGGGCAGCAGCTATCTGCTTCCGGAGTCCATGGTCGATAAGCGCGAGGTCGAGACGATCAACGCCGGCATTCAGGCGCGCATCGACGCAGGCGAAACCGATCTGCGGCTCGTGACGGTCCGTCCGACGCTGCTCGGTATCACGAAGGCATCCTCTTCCTCGGAGAGCTTCCTCTCTGCGGCATCCTTCCAGGAGACCGCGAAGGCGCTGACCGATGCCGCCATCAACGGCAAGAACGACTATCTGCTCGGTCTGAAGGAGAATGTCATCATCGGCAAGCTGATTCCGGCCGGAACCGGTATGCCGCTCTACAACAATGTGCAGATCGTCCGTGCGGACGGCTATACAGAGCATCCTGCTGCACGCTGATCCCGCAGCAGTACCCGCAGGGGGATTCCGCGCCGGAGTCCCCCTGCCTCTGTACTTTGGAAAGGAATTCCGCTTATGAAACACCGCTTTGGCTGCCGTGCCGCAGCCGTTCTTCTGACATGGGCAGCCGTGCAGACGATGTTCTGTGCGCCGGTCTTTGCAGAACCGGAGGACGGAACTGACACCACGGCACAAACCGCTGCTGAAACGACGCTTCCGGCTGAGACGACCTCTGCCTCAAC
Organism: Oscillospiraceae bacterium; assembly: GCA_017414145.1. The sequence continues at coordinate 753 of JAFPQL010000190.1, forward strand.
CTTGCCGGAGACGACCGTGAGCGAAGAAACTGTCACAGCTGAGCAGACCACCGAAACCGAACAGACCACTGCGGCGACCGTCAATGTCCTCACGCGCCTGCAATATGAGGAGGCCGGGAGCGGCGGAATGCGCATCACCCGCTATCAGTGGCTCAACGAGCGGCTGGTCGAGCTGCCCGATACCATCGAGGGCAGACCGGTGACGGAAATCGGCGCCGAGGCCTTCCGTTACTGCTACGCGGATGAGATCCGGCTGCCGTCCTCTCTGCTGCTGATCGGAGACAACGCCTTTGCGGGCTGCGCCTATCTGACGGATGTGCAGATTCCGCAGGGCTGCCGGTATATCGGAAGCTCCGCCTTTGAGAACTGTGCGCTGCTGCGTTCGGTTCATGTGCCGGATTCCGTCACCGAAATCGGACGGCAGGCATTTGCCGAAACACCGTTTCTCGCAGAGCAGACGGAGGATTTCGTCATTCTGGGCAGCGGCGTCCTCTACAGCTATCAGGGCAGTGCCGAGCGCGTGACGCTGCCGGATACCGTGCAGACGATTGCGCCGATGGCGTTCGCCGGAAATGAAACCATCCGTTCGGTCACGCTGCCCGCATCGCTCCGCCGCATCCGTGCGACGGCCTTTGACGGCTGCACCGCGCTGAGCGAGATTCATGCGGAGACAGCGCCCGCAGCGGTCGAGGCAGGAGCCTTCCGCAGCACGCGCTGGTATGCGGAACCGGCATCGGATTTTCTCTGCATCGGCGGGCTGCTCTATGCCTACCGCGGCGAGGCTGCCGAGGTTCGAGTGCCGGACGGCATCAAGGTCATCGGGGAATCCGCATTTCTCGGCAATGCGCGGCTTTCTGCCGTGACGCTGCCCGATTCCGCCGAGGAGATCCGCTATGCCGCATTCAGCGGCTGTGAGGCGCTTCAGGTCGCGGAGCTCGGCGACGGGATGCAGAGCATCGGCGATGCCGCATTCAGCGGCGACAGCGCACTGCGGTATCTCCGCACCGGACACAGCCTCACGGAAATCGGCGCGCAGGCGTTCACCGGCTGCACCGCGCTGAGTGAGCTGCATCTGCCCGACTCGCTGAACCGCATCGGTACACAGGCAATCGGCTATGTGGCGGATGCCGAGGACGGCAGCGTCCGGAAAATGGACATGGCAGTCACGCTCTTTTCCAACGCGGAGGCCGCAAAGGACTACGCGAAGGAGAACGGCCTGCTCTCCGCACCGCTGCCGGAGGAAGAAAACACCGCACCTGCGCCGGAAATCACAACGACGCCGGCACAGCGCTCCGGCCTGAGAGGCCCGAACGGTACGCTCTGGGTACCGGCTGTTCTGGCGGGCGGCGCGCTGGTGCTCACCGGTCTGATCGGCCTGTTCCTGCGCCGGCTGATCCGGCGCCGCTGAGGCAATCTGAATAAACAAAACACCCGCAGACGGCGTACAAAACCGTTTGCGGGTGTTTTTATCTGAGCGAAAGCTGTCGGGTCAGGCGGATGTGCAGCCCGGCTATTTTCGGAAACGCAAAAAACGGCGCCGTTATCCGGCGGACAGGACATTCCGCAGCACGGTGTAAAGCAAAGCGGCGCCGAGCATACAGAACCAGAAGCGGCCCCCCCGCGGAATCAGACGCCGCGGTCTGCCGAGCGCCGCCGTCCACAGCTCCGCGTAGCAGAGCAGCAGGAGCAGCGCGGCGGCGGGAATCAGGGCGTTTTCGCGGAGCGCCGTCAGCAGATCGCCGCGCAGCAGCGCATTGACGCTGTGGGTCATGCCGCAGGACGGGCAGCGGTATCCGGTCACTGCGCGGAAGACGCAGGGCGGCAGATGCGGTGCCGCCCACCGCATATACGCCGATTTCAGCAGGAACAGCAGTCCGAAGGCAGCAAAGGGCAGCAGACAGAGCAGCGGAATGCTGTGTTTTGACAGCAGATGCTTCACTTTTTTCGCCAACTGCGGACACCTCGATTCTGTGATATCTTGATAAACGGAAATAAAATATCGAAAAACGGTAAAAACCTATTGACAAACAGAAAGAAATGTGCTATACTAAAAACACGGTACAAAACGGAAAAGGAGGAATACCTATGAAATTCAAATGGACTGCTGAAAAATCTCTGTTTCTGACCTTTGCGCTGACTGCCGCCATGCTGCTGATGACAGCGTGCGGACTGTTCGCCGTTCCTGCGGTGTCGCGCTGGTACAGTGCCCTGTCCGGCCGCGGTCCTGCGGGCACTGTGCTGGGCATCTGCCTGTATCTCAGCCTGCTGGACGGCATTGCAGCGCTCTGCATTCTGCTCAAGCTGCTCGCCAACATCGCAAAGCAGAAGATGTTTGTCGAGGAGAACGCGCGCTGTCTGCGGCTGGTTTCATGGTGCTGCTTTTTCCTCGCCGCAATCTGGCTGTTCCTCGGCTGGTTCCGGTTCATCGCGCTGTGCGTCGGCATCATCGCGGCGTTTGCAGGACTGGTCGTCCGCGTGATGCTGAATCTGCTGGAAACAGCGATTGCCATGCGTGAGGAACAGGATTACACGATCTGAAAGGAGCGGGGTCTTATGCCGATTATTGTCAACCTCGATGTCATGATGGCCAAGCGCAAGATCTCCGCCGGAGAGCTTGCAGAGCGCATCGACATCACCCCCGCAAACCTGTCCGTTCTGAAGAACAACCGTGCCAGGGCGGTGCGCTTCTCGACGCTGGAGGCGATCTGTGAGGTGCTGGACTGCCAGCCGGGTGATATTCTGGAATTTGTCAGAGAGGAGAAGTGACCTATGAAAAAGAGAACAAAAGCTGCCCTGATCGGCCTTGCCGCACTGACCGGAGCCGGTGCGCTGATTGTCTGGTGGGCGCCGTACAGTCTGCACGCACGGATACACTACGGCTTCTATTCGGGGGCGCGGTTGACCGGAGATGTGACGGTCACGCTGGACGGAAAGCCCTGCGCCTGTACGGTCACGGCGGGCGGCGGTACGGAACACAGCGAGGACGGTGTCCGCGGACTGAATGTCACGGAACAAAACGGTACGCAGCATATTGAGATTGACACGGGCGGCAAGAATGATCCGAACTGGCATATTTTCACCGTGCAGCCGGAGGACGGCACGCTGCCGCCGGTGACGGTCGAGGTTTCATTTACATGGTGGAAGGTTGCGGAATTTGATCTGCACATTGACGCGGACAGTGCGTCCGGCGGGATGACAGCCGACGGAGAATGCAGAATGCTCCGGGACGACGGCGGCTGGGAAACCCGCACGAATACAGTGTCTGAGCAGCCGCACCGGCTGGTGTTCAGAGATGTCTGAGGGAGGAAGGTTATGAAAAAAATTATGATTCTGTGCGGCGTTCTGTTTGCCGCTGTGCCGGTTGTACTGGTCAAAGGAAAAGAATGGTGTCAGGCCAGTTATGTTTGCGATGTGAACAGCGCCGCAAACTATGTTTTCAACTACACACAGATGCGGCTGACCGATATATACGGCAATGATTGCAATTCCCGTGCGGAGGAGCCGCTGCATGACGGCATCTACCGTGCGGAATATGATCCGAAGGCCGGGACGCTGACTTACTGCACAACAGACGGCGAAACGGAAGAAAGGACAGACTGGAGTCCAACAAGAAACAAGATGTACTTCATCATTGATATCAGAGATTGCAGTACAAATCAAGTGTGTGCGTGCCGCAGCAATACCCTGACAGAGGCAGACCTTGTGCCGGCGGGGCGCGGCGTCAAAGAAGGGGAAGGTCCGCCGACTGAACTGACGCTTGCCGGGTTCTGGCTGGACAGATATATTGCCTATGTCAACTACGATTATACGCCGCGGCCTGCTGAATCTGCTTGACAAATTTGTATCATTTTGCTGTAATCATGACAGAGCCGCATTCTGCCGGCTTATGATCCGACAAACGACAGGAGGATTCACGCAACGAAAAAGAAACCGGTTTTGATTCTCTGCGGTGTTCTGCTCGCCGCTGTGCCGCTCTTTCTGACAGAGGTCAGAAACTCCTGCCAGAAAGAATATGTGGGTGATGTGCGCACCGCTGCAAAAGCATTTGCCAATCTGACGAATTATATCCTGGTTACCGATATCGGTGCAGGTATGACGGAAGGGCCATACAGCGCGAACTATTCCTTTTATGCGGAAAAAACGCTGGAAAACGGATTCTACCATGCGGAATATGACCCGAAGGCGCAGACACTGACCTACCTGACGAATGACGGTGTGACAGCGGTCACTGTGGAGAGAATGGACATCCCTTGGAAGAAAAAGCTGTACTTCATGACTGAGATTCAAGACGGTCAGGCGATGAGAGTCAGCGCGTGCAGAAGCGATATCCTGACCGAAGAGAACCTCACGGAGCCGGATTACAGCGCAGTCCGTGATGCGGGTCCGCCTCCGCAGCTGACCCTTGCCGGATTCTGGCTGGACAAGTATATCGGCTATTATCCATAAAAAGGATGACGATACGCCGGAAACCGGCTGAACCGCCTGATCGCATACGCGCCGGTCAGTCAGCCCTGACAACCCCATTATACCACGCTGTCCGGAAAAAGTAAAGACAGTCAGCCCCGAAGCGGCGCGAAGGCCTGCTTCGGGGCTGTGTGCTGCCGGGGCTCCGTCACGCGGAAACGGCACGCAGGAACGCTTCGGCCTCTGCGGGCGTGTTCATCACGGAGGGGGAAACGCGCACCGTTCCCGACGGCGCGGTGCCGAGGCTCTGATGCGCCAGCGGTGCGCAGTGCAGTCCCGCACGGACACAGAAGCCCAGCCTGCCGAGGCGTTCGGCGGTCTGCTCCGGCGCTTCGTCCCGCCGGACAAAGGAGATGACCGGCGCGTAATCGGCACGGTCCTCGCGCAGCACGCGGATATCCGGCAGACCGCGCAGACCGTCGAGCAGAATGCCGCACAGCGCCTGTTCATGCTGCAGGATGTCCGCAGTCCCCCTCTGCATGACAAACTGCATACCGGCGTCCAGCCCCGCGATGCCCGGCACATTGACCGTTCCGGGCTCCAGCATATCCGGCAGAAAGTTCGGCATCGAGAGCGAGGCGGAGAGCGAACCGGTTCCGCCCTGTATCAGCGGGCGCAGCGGCACCGTGCCGTCCGAGATCAGGATGCCGGTTCCCATCGGGCCGTACAGCCCTTTGTGTCCGGCGGTGCAGAGCAGCTGCATTCCGTCGTCAAGCGTCACGGGCAGGATACCGCAGCCCTGCGCACCGTCCGTAATGAGAATCAGGCCGTTTGCGCGGCAGAACGCCGCAATCTCGCGCCGCGGCAGAATCTGTCCGGTGACATTGCTGACGGCCGTGCAGATGACGGCTCTGGTCTCACGCCGCAGATGTGCGCGGAGCTCACGCAGCGTGCCGTCTGCTTCCGGAAAGATGTGCGCGACGCTGTACCGGATGACGCCGTCCTGCGCCATTGCAAAGACGGGTCTTGCGGCGGCATTGTGTTCGAGGTCGGTGAGGATGACATGATCCCCCTGCCGGAGTGCGCCGTGAATGGCGAGGTTGAGCGCGTGGGTGCAGTTCTGCGTAAAGACGATGTGCTCCGGCATTGCCCGGAACAGAGCCGCCGCGGTTTCCCGCGCATGATAGACCGTCTCGCCGGCGCGTTTTGCGAGCGGATGACCGCCTCTGCCCGGATTGCCGCCCGCCTCCCGCAGCGCCGCGTGCATGGCTGCCCATACGGCAGGGGGCTTTGGAAAACTGGTAGCGGCATTGTCGAAATAGACCGGCGGCGGTCTCCGCCGGTGCTGCAAATTCATCGGGCAACCTCCTTTTATCCGCTTCTGAGCGGAATCTGCGCTGCCGCAAGCTGCGGATAGACCAGCGCGGGCGCGGCGGCGGCGGTCAACCGGAAGGCACAGCCCGCAGGCGTGGTGATGCGCTGCACCTGACAGCGGATCCGCTGCCGTTCCAGTGCGCGTTTTGCCCGTTCTGCATAGGTTTCGTTCGGCAGAATGAGCACAGTCTCGGTGTTCGGCATCAAGCCGTTCGCCTCCTTTCCGTTTCACTGCCGGATGACCGGCAGTCTGCTTTATTCTATGCAGTCCGACACGGTCTGACACCGCACGGACAGGCAGGCAAAGCGCCCCGCTGCATTCCGCCGCTTTGATTCAGTTTCATTTCAGATTTCTGTGATATAGTAAGGGCAAGCAATCAAAGAAAGGGGGCGCAGCCTGTGTCTGAAATCCTGATTATTATGCCGGATGACAAGACCCGCAGCGCACTGGAACGGAGACTCACCGCAGAGGGTATGCAGCCGGTCTGTGCAGGAACCGGAACCGAGGCGCTCGGCCTGCTGAACGCACCGCGCTTTGACGCCGTGCTGCTGCACTGGCAGCTCCCGGATATGGACGGCATGGCAGTGCTGCATGAGCTGCGCACGCGCACACTGGATACGCCGGTGATGCTGCTGAGCAGCCGGACATCCGTTTCGGAGTGCGTGCAGGCACTGGACGGCGGCGCGGACGACTATCTGATCCTGCCGTTTCACATGGACGAATGTATGGCGCGTGTACGGCGTCTGGTGCGGGTATATCACCGCCCTTCCGCCAATCAGCTGCCGGGCATTCTCTGCGTCGCGGACCTGACCGTTGATACGGCGCATCATGTCGTGACGAGAGGCGGGCGGCGGATTGCGCTCTCTGCCAAGGAGTGCGCGATCATGGAGTATATGGCGGGAAATCCTGGCGTCACGCTGACGCGGCAGCAGATCGAAGCGCATCTGTCACCGGAGCTGCTCTGCGGCAGTGCCACGCTGATTCCGGTGTATATCCACTATCTGCGCAGAAAGGTGGACGACGGCTTTTCCGTCAAGCTCCTGCATACGGTTCGCAATACCGGATATGTCCTGCGTGCAGGCGTCAGCGCAAGGGCATAACCCGAAAAGTGCAGCGCCCCCTGCCGTGTCACACACGGAGGAGGCGCTGCTTTTCGGTCGGGAGGGATTCGGTTCAGAGTTCGGGGCGGACGCCGGCGAGAAATTCCAGAAGCGCCGCCTGATCGCCGGAATCCAGCAGATCGTTTCCGTCGCATTCCGCGTTGATCTTGCCCTGCGCGGTGACGGTGACGCTGTCCTCTGCCAGATAGCGCGCCAGTAAAATGGCGTCCGCGATTGCGACCCTGCCGTCGCAGTCCACATCGCCGCGGAGCGTTTCCTCCTCCGGCGGTGCGGGCGGGTCCGCCTGCTTGCTGAAGTCCAGCCACAGCACGACCTGTTCGGATTTCGGCGCAATGGCAGGGGTGTCGGTGTCCTGTGTGCGGAGCTGATCCGCCGTCAGTGCCGCACTGTAGAGGCGGACGGCCGCGAACTGCGCCGCGGAGCTTCTGCCGGTATCGGGGCAGGCGCCGATTGTCAGCGGATAGTCGGAGTGCGCGACACCGGACGCGGTGCCGACGGCGCGCTCGGTGAGCAGCTCGCCGTCACAGTAAATGGCGAGTGTGTTCGCCTGTGCATTGTAGATGCCGGCGATCTGGTGCATTCTGCCGAGCCAGTTTGCGGGGGCGTCCGCGGAGACGCTGCGCCATTCGCCGCCGGCGTAGATGTGGAAATCGAGTCTGCCGGGGACGGCTCTGAGCGCCATTGCGTAGTCGCCCTTTCCGAGGAACATATTGTATTCGGGATTGCCCGTCGGGATGACGCAGACCTCCGCCGTGAAGGAGTGATTGCCCTCCATGACGGGATTGATGACGGAGCTGAAATTGACCGGAACCTTGCCGGCCACGACAGTTCTGCCGTTGACCTCCGTGAGCTGCGCGGATGCGGGAACCGGCACGAGAAGCTGATTGCTGCTCTGATCCTGAATCAGGGTCACGCCGCTCAGATAGGGCTTTGCGGCCTCGGCGAGTGCCGCGGGCGCTGCCTTGCCGCTGACCGGCACAATCGTGAATTCCCAGTCGTAGACCTTGCCGGAGCTGAGGCGGTACTGCGGAAGCGTGGACTGACCGCAGGTCGCGCTGCCGAGCCCCATCTGACCGTAATCGACGCTGAAGAAGGTCTCCGCGTGCGGGCTCAGCTCATAGGGGTGATTGACCGCGTAGCCGTCGGGGTCCATGTCATAGGGTGTGAAGTGCAGGGTGCCCGCCTCGACTGTCGAGGATGCCGCGACCAGCAGGCCGGCATTGCTGTCGGGATTCTGTACCGCCATCCAGCGGACATCGGTCATATTGCCGGTTTCATCGACCTTCATGTACGGGACGAAGCAGCCGGAGACGGTGTTCTGCCAGACGCCCTGAATGCCGCCCGATTTGCGGTCGCAGTAGGTTTCGTCGGGGCCGTTTCCGAACCATGTGACGGTTTCAAAGCCGGCCTCCGTGGTCATCACCGAGCCGACGCGGATGAAGTTTCCGAGACCGGATTTTGTCGCATCAACAGAGATTTTCACCTTGACGGCGCCCTCGCCGCTGATCGTGTAGTGCAGGCTGACTGCGGTATTGCCGGCACGCGGCAGCGTCAGTCTGACATCAATTTCCTTTGTGCCGTCGGCATTTTCCTTCGCGGAGATGCCGGAGACGGATGCGCCGTTCCACGCGCCCTTCCATTTGCCGTCAAAGAGATTCTGGTTCTGGTTGCCGCCGTCGTTTTCGACGGGTGCGCGCCAGAAATTCGGAGTCGGGCCGGTTTGCAGCAGCCTGACGCCGCCCTTGACATAGTCGCGGATGATGCCGTCGCGCTTGCTGACGGTGAAGGAGAAGTCCTTGCCGGAGACGGCAAAGCTGTCGGTCCCCTCGGTCACGGTGACCGGATCGCGGCTGATCTGCTTTGGATAGGCCGGAGCGGCTGCCGGAATCTCAAACTGCGCATAGGCGAGCTCGGTGCCTGCGGGGAGCAGCGCAGTCGCTTCCTTCGTGCAGACGGAGAGATTGAGCAGCAGCGTATCGCCGGCGGAGAGCTTCGGCAGCGTGTAGGGAACGGCAGCCGTGCCGGTGCTGCGCGGGCCGATGTCGGCCGGGTCGGCAATGCCGGAGACGGCGGGGATGCCGTTTTTCAGCACAGTCCACTTGAGGTCGAATTCGTTGAGGTTGGAGTGGCTGTACTCATTGAAGACAGTCACCTTCCGGTTTTCGATGTCCTCGGACGACGCGGAGAACCAGAAGTTCTGATACTGATACCGCACCTCCTGCAGCTCCGGCTGCGGGGTACGGTCGGGGAAAATCAGACCGTTTTCGCAGAAGCTGTTGTCGTTCGGATTGTCGCCCCAGTCTCCGCCGTATGCGAAGTAGTGGCCGGGAGAAAGCTCGGCGTAGAGATTCTTGCGGGCGTAGTCCTGCGCGTAGTAGTCCCACTTGCCGCCGGCGGCAGCGCTGCCCTCTTTGAGACTGTCGGTTTTGCTGTAATCGACCCACGCGAGAACGGACGAATCAGACGCGGAAATCGCGGGGGACGCGGCATACTGTGCCTTGAGCTCGGCGGCGGAGAGCGCCCTGCCGTAAAGCCGCGCCACGGAGATCATGCCGCTGATTCTTCTGCCGGTTTCGGGGTCGTAGCCGATGCCGACCGCCGTATTGCCGGCCGCGATATTGTCTGTGACGGTTTCGGAGCCCATCAGCGTGCCGTCCACATAGATCGAGAGCCTGCCCTTGTCGTAGACGCCGGCGACCTGATGCCAGTTTCCGGTCCAGTTCGACGGGAAGCCGCAGGAGACAGCCTTCCAGCCGTCGTCGTAGATGAAGAATTCAAGGCCGCTGCCGGAGCTGCGGGTTTTCAGCGCGAACTGATGGTCGCCCTTGGACATCAGCACGCTGTTGCTGTCGGTCGAGGCCGGCTTGCAGATGACCTCTGCCGTGAAGGATTTGCCGGAGCCGGAGAGCGCGCTGTTATATTTGGATGCGCCGTCCAGAACGGCATAGCCGCTGAATGCCTTTCCGCCGTTCATGCTGCCGTCACCGGCATTTGTGCGGAAGTCCGTGGATTCGCCGGTCAGCGACATCCCGTTTCCGGCGGAATCGGTCATGCGGTAGCCCTTGCCGCTGCCGCCGAGGCTGACGGCACGCGACTGGTCACACCAGTCCCAGATGAAGCCGCCGAGCATATTGTCGGCGCTGCGGATCGAGTCCCAGTATTCCTTCAGCGCGCCGAGGGAATTGCCCATTGCGTGGTCGTATTCGCACATGACATAGGGCATTTTCCCGTTCCCCGCCTTGCCGCGGATGCCGCTTGAGCCGGGGTACATCTCGCTGGCCATATCGACGCCCATGGAGTCGCCCTGTCCTTCGCTGTGGACGGGACGGGTGGTGTCGTGATTCTTGAAATACCAGATCATATCGCGGAACAGGCCGTTTGCAAAGCCCGGATCGCTGGTGTATTTCATCTCATTGCCGATCGACCACGCGACGACGGCGGGATTGTTTTTCAGGCGCTGGAAGGCAGTTTCGGTGCGGTCGAGGCCGAGCTCGTAGAACAGTCCGGTCTGCCGGTTGTTGTCGCCGTACATCAGCGCATGGCATTCCATGTTGGTTTCCGCCATCATGTAGAGGCCGTACTCATTGCAGAGCCAGTAGAGGTAGCTGTCATTGCTGTAATGCGAGGTGCGGATGGCGTTGATGTTGTTCTGCTTCATCAGGCGGACATCCTCCTCCATTGTCCGCTGCGGAACGGCCTTGCCGTAGAAGGGGTCGGTGTCGTGGCGGTTGACGCCCTTGAAGCGCAGCATCCTGCCGTTGATCGTCATGGGCTGCCAGCGCTGCGTGGTCACGCGGTAGGAGCTGTCCACCGCAGTGCGGGTGAAGCCGATTTCCCGGAAGCCGAGCTGACAGGAGACGGTTTCGACGGCTGTGCCGGATGCGTCGCGGAGGGTCAGCAGCAGCGCGTAGAGATTCGGATGCTCCGCCGACCACAGCGCCGGTGCGGTGACATTCTGTTCGAGCTTCAGCTCTGCGGTGCCGCCTGCGCGCACGCTGTCCGCTTTCACGGAGGCGCTGCCGAGGATGTTTTTGCCGGAGCGGTCCAGTGCGGCGGCATCGACTGACCAGCCGCTGACCGACGATGCGGACAGATTTTTAAGGCTGACTGCCAGACGGAGCACCGCATTCCGATCGTTGTCGTCGAGATCGGTCTGCACGGTGTAGTCGCTGATCTGGACGAGCGGCCGGCTCATCAGAAAGACATCGCGGAAGATGCCGCCGTCGTAGATCATGTCCTGATCCTCAAACCATGTACCGTCGCAGAATTTGTGTACCTTGACCGCGAGCAGGTTTTCACCGGATCTGAGGTAATCGGTGATGTCGAACCGGTGCGGGCTGAAGGTGTCCTCGCTGTAGCCGACCTCCATGCCGTTGACATAGACATAGTAGGCGGATTCCACGCCGTCAAACTGGATGTAGACGCGGCGGTTGTCCGCGGTCATCGCGGGGTCGAGCGTGAAGGTCTTGCGGTAGAGTCCGACCGGATTGTAATTGGTCGGCGCATTCGGGCAGCCGACGCCGGGATCGTAGGCATTCTGGAAGGGCATCGTGACATTCGCATAGATCGGGAAGTCAAAGCCCTGACAGGTCCAGCTTTTCGGCATCTCCACATCCTTCCAGCCGTCGGCGGGATTCGGGCTGTAGTTCGCGGTGAGGCAGCCTGCCTGCATCAGCGGGTCTGCCGCGGACTGATTGCGGACGACGGTCAGCTGCCATGTCTCGTCCCCGCCGGTCAGCAGTTTGAAATAATCTGAGCCGGAACGGGCATTATAGTCCCAGACGGCGGCGGCAGCGGAAGCCGGATCCTGATAGGAGACGGCGGTGACGGACGCGGGCTCGCGGCTGACCGCGAACACATCCTCGGTGCCGGAGCGGCCTGTCCACTCCTGCCCCGTGAACTTCCGGGCTGCGGTGTCGGTGCGCGAGAGCGGCTCCAGCGCCTGCGCGGTGACCGGCAGCGGCGCCGGCGGCACGGCCGTGCCGAGCAGAACTGCTCCGCAGACGGCTGCCATGATTCGGATTCCCATTTTCTTCATTTAGATTCCCCCTGTATGTTGCCAGTTTTTATGCCGGCAGTATTCTATTATTTATTATAAACGAGCTGTTGGAATAATGCAAGGGGGAATATACAGAAAAAATGGATAAACCGCAGTGAATTTCGGCAGAATGTGAAATTTTGGTCAGTTATTGCTGGTAAACACTTCCGGCTTTCTGTTCTCTATCGCAAAAAATGATAGACTGATTTCTTCCACTTTAGCCGGAAAAATGTTCTGAAAATCGAAAAATAGGTTATATTGCACAAAAATTCGCCGCAAGATTTTGCCAATTCGCGGCTTGAAACTTGAAACAAAAAACGATATAATAAAAATAGGCAAATGTACCGGATTGCACCGGTGCCGTGCCGGACCGGGGGTGACCGTACACAAATGCGGCACCGAAAAAAACCAGACCATAGTTCGTCCGGAGAAATCTCCGCGGCGGACGGAAGGAGGAAACCATGCAGCAGAATTTGCAGCCTGTCGAACACATTCCGAATCCGCTCGACAGCAGAATCATCAAAACACCGAGCGTCGTCGCTAGAAGAGCGTTCTTCTATGTACAGGAGTGCGGACATCTGAAGGCGATCGGCGCGCAGAAGACGAGCCGGGAGGATCTGGCGTCCTATTTGTTTGCGGTCGTGCTCGACGGCCGGGGCGCCCTGACCTATGACGGCAAAACCGAACGCCTCTCCGCGGGGGACTGCTTTTTCATCGACTGCCGGGAAAAGCATGTGTATCAAAGTGATCCGGAATGTCCGTGGGAGCTGCTCTGGGTACACTTCAACGGATGTACCTCGGACGAATACTATAAGCTCTATGCGGCACAGCTTCCGCCGGTTTTCCGCCCCGCCGCCACAACGAAATTCGTGTCGGTCCTGCAGGAGCTTCTGCGCACAAACGCCGAAACCTATGCCGACACCGAGATCCTGACATCGGGTCTGCTCGCAGACCTGCTGACGATGCTGCTGACAGTCAACAGCCTGCCGGAGGAGTCAGATTCCGCCCTGCAGTCCAAGCTCAAGGTCGTGCTCGCGTATATCGACGCGAATTTCACGACGGAGATCCGGCTGGACGAGCTCTCCAGGCGCTTTTATATCAGCAAGTATTATCTGACGCGGGAATTCAAGCGCGCATACGGCGAGACGATCTTCCAGCACATCATCGGCAAGCGCATCAATTACGCCAAGCGTCTGCTGCGCTTTACGGACAAGTCTGTCGAGGAGATCTCCGAGCTCTGCGGCTTCAACGATCAGAGCTATTTCTCCAAGCAGTTCAAGAAGGCGGAGAACATCACCTGTCTCGCGTTCCGCCGCCGCTGGCGCGACTGAAGCCGGGCGGTTTCCCCTCGCCGCCGCGGGCGGAGCGAGGGCTGCGGCTGCCGCGCACTGCCCTTTGACGGGCTGGATGCGGCGCTGCCGGCGTTTTCGCTGGTAATCAATACGGTCCCTGCGCGGGTCATCGGCGCGGTGCAGCTTGCACAGATGCAGCCGCGGACGCTGGTGATTGATCTGGCTTCGGCACCGGGCGGGGATGATGACGGAGATATCAACGCTTAGGGGGAAGTGCATCGCAGCGCACAAAGCCGGAGGACTCTGTGCGCTGTGCGGTGCCGACGAAACAGAAAAAGGATACAGTCAGAGGATTCTATTTTATTATGGAAAAGAAAAGTGACCGAATCTGGAATCTGGTCATCATCGCCGGTCTGGTTCTGCTGACCGGCGCGGGCATCCGGAGCCTGATGAAGTCCGCTGAGCCGCCTGCGGCCGTGACAGTCCGCGTGCCGGTGCTGTCTGACAGCACGGAACCGGATCTGCAGCGGATTCCGGAACACACACCGTCAGAACAACAGACGGGCGCCGCATCGGAGCCGCCCGCACAACAGTCGAACTACAAGACGCCGGACACAAACCTCAACACCGCGGATGAAGCGGCGCTGCGGAATGTATCCGGCGTCGGTGCTGTACTGGCAAAGCGCATCGTCGATTACCGCACGAGAATCGGCGGCTTTACGCGGCGGGCGCAGCTTCTGGAAATCACGGGCATCGGGGAGAACCTTGCCGCGCAGATCATGGCGCAGTTCACGATTCCGGATGAGCTGCCGCCGGAAACGACTGCGGCGCCTGTGACGAACCCGCCGGAGACGGCATCGCGTCATCAGACCGCCGAACGGACGGTGCAGCAGACAGAACCCGCGGAACCGGAGCCGCCGCAGAAGCGTGACCTGAATGAAGCAACAGAGGCGGAGCTGCTGGAGGTTCCGGGGATGACGCCCGAACGCGCCGCCGCAATTCTTGATATGCGGGAGCGGCTGCACGGGTTCAAATCACTGCGGGAGCTGATTCTCTGCGATCACCTGACCGGCAGCTACATCACGGAAACGATCGCGCAGTATTTTTATGTCGCGGAAGCGGAGACTCAGCCGAGTCTGGACTCTGCCGCGGGATAGAAATCCTCGCCGTCGATGCGGCCGAATTTCCAAGCATGTGCGCGTGTTTTGCGAACAGCACAGGCGCCGACGGGCAGGTCGCAGACCAGATGCAGCGAGGGGTCCAGATCGCAGAGCTCCCCGACTGTGATGGCGACGGCCTCGTGTCCCGCGTGCTGTCCGTCACAGACGAATTCCCATGTGTTGTCGCTGAAGTGATGACAGACGGTCGTAATATCAGCTTCGCCGTCGAGGATGTGCGTGCAGGTCAGCACGAGCAGATCGGGACGGTCGGAAAAGGGATAATGCGCCATAGAATGTCTCCTTCCGTTATATAATAGTATGCGGGGGAAATCCCGGCTGCTATTATCATACAACAATTTCCTCAAAAAATCAAGAGCAGAGCGGAAAAACGGCGATATTTCACGCACGGCGCCGCTGCCGGATTATGACAAAAAACGGCGTCAGGACTGCCCGGATGCGGGCGCGGAAGCAGTCCGCCGCGGGGCTTTGCCGGAAAATGGCAGATTGTGAAAAGTGACAATCCGCAATCTTCGGCGCAGGGATTGCCAATTATTGCGCCGGCAAACGCAGAAACCCGCCTGTCACGCCAAAAATCAAGGGTCGGAATGCCGACGCCGTTTTGTAAGAAATAGCGCCCGAAATGTTACCGAATTGTAACAAATCGCAAAAAATAGCGTAATCAAGGTTTCAAATCGCAAATTTCAGACTAATTTCAGAAATGAAAAGTGGATAGAATATGGCAAAACGCACAAATATGATGACGAAACGGTATTTTGCATTGACTTTTGCCCTCATTTCGTGTATATTTACATTGTGAAACAGGGCGTAGTCTGCGACGGCATGAAGGAAGCCTGACACCTGCGTGTTCCGGTGCGATTGCCTCTGTCGAATACGAAAGCGCGCCCGCAGATGCGGAATAGGCGCTTCGTGCTGCGCAAAACGCAGCGAAATGACTCGCCGTTTTCATGACGGCAATCTTATTTCAAAGCTGTGAAGTGCAGCAATTATTCACAGCAAAATTAAGGAGGAAACTTTACAATGAACAAGCTGAAGAAGTCCCTTGCTCTGATTGCAACGCTTGCAATCGCTTCTACCGCTCTTGTTGCTTGCGGCGGCAGCTCTTCCAGCGACAAGCCGGCTGACACCACCAAGGCCTCTGATACCACCAAGGCATCTGAGTCCGGCGAAGGCAACACCACCACCACCGCTGCAAATGCAGAGGCTCCGAAGATTGACTTCCCGGACACCGGCGACAAGCTCTCCATTCTGTCCTGGACCGGTGATGACCTCAATGTCATGATCGACTGCTTCGCAAAGAACACTGACTACAACGCAGACCAGATCGTCTGGGTTCCGGTCGGTACTTCCGGCGGCGAGGCTCGTGAGAGATATGCAACCTACTTTGCCGGCGACGGCGATGCAGACCTGCTCTTCCTCGAGGCAGACTGGATTCTCGACTACATCGACAACGATGAGTACACCGCACCGCTCTCCAAGCTCGGCTTCACTGAGGACGACTTCAAGGGCTGCTACAAGTACACTGTTGATATCGGCACCAACCAGGCAGGCGTTCTGAAGGGCGCAACCTGGCAGTGCACGCCGGGCGCATACTTCTACAGAACCGATATGGCTGAGAAGTACCTCGGTGTCAAGACCCAGAAGGATATGCAGGATAAGGTTAAGGACTGGGATACCTTCACCGCTACCGCGAAGGAGCTCCAGGAGAAGGCCGGCAAGAAGATCGCTATGGCTGATACCCTCGGCGGTATGTGGCAGGTCTGGCAGTACAACCGTTCCCAGGCTTGGACTGACAAGGACGACAACCTCGTCATCGACGACTACTGCAAGAAGTATGCAGAGCTCGCAAAAGAGTACTATGACAACGGCTATGTCACCAAGGAAGATCAGTGGCAGAACGGCTGGTATCAGATCGGCCAGGATGAGTCCACGCTGGGCTACTTCTTCTGCACCTGGTGCCTGGGCACCGGCTCCATGCTGTCCAACGCTGAGGGCGGCGTGAAGATGAAGGATAAGCTGGGCGAAGACGGCAAGCCGATGCTGGACGACAAGGGCAACAAGATCCAGGAGATCGACTTCACCGAGGACGGCAAGGTTCAGCCGCTGAACAAGGACATCTGGGGCAAGTATGACATCGTCAACGGCCCGTCCGGCTGGGCATGGGGCGGCACCTGGTTCGCAGCTTCCCCGAAGTGCGACAACGGCACGCTGGCTCACGACTTCGTGAAGTTCTTCACTGTTGATCCGGTCACCATGGAGAAGTACGCTCTCCAGAAGTCCGAGTTCGTCAACAGCCCGACCGTCATGAAGAAGATCGTGGACGACAAGTCCAACCACAACGAGCTGCTCGCTTCCGGCGACCAGTTTGCAGTCCTCTACGATGCAGCTTCCAAGATCGACATGACCGGCAAGATCACCAAGTTCGATGCACAGATCAAGGCTGAGTTCAACGATGCTGTTACCAAGTTCGCAAAGGGCGACATCAAGGACTACGATGCAATGATCGAGCAGTTCAAGGACAAGGCATCCAAGATCGCTGGTCTGCATGTTGACTAATTGACTGCAAAGTCTCAGACATTTCCACAGATAACCAAAAATAAATGCCTGAAATAGCATAACTGAATATGTGCCTATTGGGTCTTCGGACCCAATAGGCGTATATTTTATTTACCCTGTGTAATTTTCACTAATTTTATCTCGAAAGGGTGTGCTGAATGGCTACGGCTGCACAAAGACGGATCAAATCCGTCAGCTACGCGAAATACGGCTACATCTTTACGGCGCCGTTCTTTATCGTGTACTTCATTTTCATGCTCTACCCGCTGATTCAGACCTTTATTCTGGCTTTCTACGGCAACGGCGAATCGAACAAGCTGCATGAAGCCGGTACCTGTATCCACAACTTCGTCGGAACCAGCAACTTCAGAGCAATCCTGCTCGGCGGCGAGGATCGCGCCTCCAGAGCAATCCACAAGGAATTCTTCCACTATTTCGGAAACACGCTGATCATCTGGATCGGCAACTTTATCCCGCAGATCTGCCTTTCCCTGCTGCTCGCGGTCTGGTTTACCGACCTGCGCGTCAAGATGCCGGGCAAGGGCTTTTTCAAGGTCGTCATGTATATGCCGAATATCATCACGGCCGCTTCTGTCGCAGCACTGTTCATGTCTCTCTGCGGCAACTCCAAGTACAGCGTTCTGAACAGCTTCCTGCTGGAACACAATTATATAGACGAGGCGGTGCAATTTGCGGCCAATAAATGGTCATCCCGTATCATCGTCATGTTCATCCAGATCTGGATGTGGTTCGGCAACACGATGATTATGCTGATGTCCGGTATTCAGGGTATCAACGAGTCGCTCTTTGAAGCGGCGGAAATCGACGGCGC
>JAFPQL010000191.1 GCA_017414145.1 Oscillospiraceae bacterium
AATAGGAAGCTTTCTCAATGAAGAATTCTTATCTTATGCTGAACAGAACCGTGTGGATTTGAATTATAATGAATTCTGTTTTATTGCAGAAAGTGATGACGGTGAGATCTTAGGTGTTATTACAGGTCGTGCATATTATAACGAGGTGCATATAGGAGATCTGATTATTCATAAAGCGCACAGGAAATGCGGATTGGGAAGCAAACTTGTTTCAGCAGTGGAGGAAGCATTTCAAAACGCAGGATATGAAAAAATCACACTTACGACCTTTGGCTTTCAGGCGCCTGAATTCTATAAAAAGCTGGGGTATGTCATTGAATTCGTGCGGGAAGATCAAAACCCGAAATTACGAAAGTATTTTTTGTCAAAGCAAATCATCTGAGGAATACCGGCAGCATCCATCAACAAAACGCCCCTGCGTGCTCTGTCACACGCAGGGGCATCATTTCTGTACGGTTTTAAGGCGTTCCCGTCCGCCGGTTCAGTTCACGCAGATCAGCGAGAAGTTGGAGATCCGGTAAGTGCCGGTTCCCTTGTCCAGTCCGATCAGGAACTTGACATTGTCATCCGACTGCGTCATGGTCACCGTGTCCGTGACAGTCTGCGGATTGGGCGTGAAGGTGTGGTCCTGATAATAGTAGCTCTTGTACTCGCCCGTCCCCTGCTGGAACATCGCATAGGTATTGATGTTCCGGTTCGTGCTGATCTGATAGGTCATGCGGTAGGTTTTGCCTGCCTGCAGCGAAACCGTGCTGCTCGTGACCTGCGCGTACTGTCCGGTACGCGTCACATTGACCGTGATGCTGCCGTCATCGTTGTACTCAATCGAGCCCGCACCGTCGTTCATCCAGATGCTCCAGCCGAACTGGTCGATCATGTTCGGATCGTCCTGCCAGTTGTCCTGAATGCCGTACAGCAGATTCAGATGATGCAGCGCGTATTTGCCGCGGTTCTGATAGAAATTCCGGATGATCTTGACATTGCTGTCAAAGTTCGTGCCGATGCTGAATCTGCGGTAAGTGTCGTTCGCCGCCGCCTTGGTCGCCGCCGCGTATGCGTCGATCTTCGCGGAGACCTTTGCAGCGTCAAAGTTCTCCTTCACAACCGTCTGATAGCGCTTGAAGAACTGATCCTTGAACGACGCGTTGTTCATCAGCCGGAAGAACAGCGACGCGATGCTCGTGATCTTGCCGGAGCGGTCCATATCCTTGAAATAATCCCGCCGCACGGAACACTGTCCGTCATAGCCGGACGAATACTCCGTGTCAAAGAGCAGGAACCGCCATTTGCCGTCCGCATACGGATTTGCCGCGTCGGGTTCGTCGGCGCGCCACAGCATCCAGTTGTTGTTGTTGAGCATACAGTCCCAGTTGACAATGTAGCTTTCAAATGCCACAAAGTCCATAAAGCCCTGCACATCCAGCGTGTCGCAGACTCTCTGATAATTCGCGGCGTTCGCCATATCCGCGGACATCGCCCAGCTGAAGAACTGCTGGAACTCCTTGTAAACGGATTCCAGACCGTCGTATTCCTTGCCGTTTTTGATCGTGGTCACATTGTCCGCATCGACATGATAGTGAGACTCGATGTAATTCCCGTCGAGCTTCTCCTGCATGGAGTAGGTACCCCAGAATTCGCCGTCCAGAAAGACAATATAGTCCTGCTTTGCCTGTGTGCCGAGGGCAAGCCCCTCTGCGAGCGACTGGTTCAGGTCATCGCGGAAGCGGCAGTTGTCGCAGCCGTTGCCGCCGTTCCGGATCGTGACCTTCTTGTACTCCTTGATCTTGGCACCGTCTGTATCTCTGGCGCCGCCCTCAA
This sequence comes from Oscillospiraceae bacterium, assembly GCA_017414145.1. Next base: position 1,819 of record JAFPQL010000191.1, read on the forward strand.
AGAAATCGTGCTGCATCTTGTTGGAGCCGTATTCCCGCCGCGCATAGAAGGTCATGCTCTTCTGCGGGAAGGCGGTCGTCCAGTTGCCGGAGATCCGCACGCCGACATCCTCGGTATATTTCAGCTTTCCTTGTTCAAACACCTGAATATTGCAGGGGCGTTCCCACTCCCTGCCTTCCATGTTGTAATTGGTCGGGTTGTCGCAGCTTCCGACATCGAGATTCGGGTCGAAGCTGCCGCTGCTCTTCCAGCGCTGATACTGATTGCCGATCATGTAGATGCCGGTTTCCTGATCGAAGAAATTGCTGCTGTCGGTCGAAATGGACAGCACCTTCATGTCCTGATAATAGGACGCGGTTTTGCCGACAAAATAGCTGTTGGTCGCAACATCGCTGAACTTTCCGCTGCCGTCCTTGCAGACCGCCCGCACGATCATGCCCTTATCGATGGCGTAGTCGGGCGGCGTGTAGCCGCGCAGCGAGATCTCGCGCACGGATGCGTACTGATTCGGGTCATTGGTATTGTTCCGGATGCTGATGCCGCTCTGATACGGCTTTGCAGAGGACGAGGTGCGCGGGTCGGAGCCGTCCAGCGTGTAGAGCACGGTGCAGCCCGATGCACCCGAAAGCGTCAGGTCAAAGGCGGCGTCATAAAAGCCGCCCTCGGCGGAGAACACCGGCTTTTCCACGCGGCAGACCGGCTCCGCAGTGTCGTTGGAGCTGCCGGGCGTCGGCTTCAGCAGAGAGAGGCTGTCCCCGCCGTCCGCGGTTCTGCCGTAGGAGACATCGGCATCGAGCTCCGGCAGCTCCACACTGTCAAGCCCGGTTCCGTCCGCGGCGGTCAGATAGACCGTCTCGCCCGACGCACTGATTTTGAACGCGGCGTGCAGCTCGCCGGAGGTCATATCCGTATCATCGCAGAAGATGATGAGATACTTGCCGGCACCCAGCGAAGCCCCCTGGGGGAATGTGAACTTGTAGCGGTTTTTGTCGCCGTCAGACAGCCCGATGCCGCTCAGGTCACAGGCTGATGTTCCGGCGTTATAAAGCTCAATCCAGTCCGGAGAGGAGCCGTCCGCGGCCTTCAACGAATTCCTGTTGGTCGAGCAGACCTCATTGATGCACAGAGCGGATGCGTTACCGGATGAACCGCCCGCCAGGATCCGGCGTTTGAGCAGCGCCAGATCGACCGCGTTGATGCGGCCGTCATTGTTGAAATCGCCGCCCGTGATGCTGCGGGTTTTTACCAGCAGAAAATCCGTCAGCGCTTTGGCGTCGGCAGCATCCAGCCGGTCGTTGCCGTCAATGTCTCCGACCCGTGCCGCCGCAGCCGGAAGCGGTGCATAATCCGTCATATAAACCGCACCGCCGGCAGCCGAAGCCGCCGTCCCGATGGCGCAAAGAAGCGCCGTCAGCCTTCTTCTCATAACAGGGCCCCCTTAGAAATCATGAATTTGCACTCATATCAGCGCATCTGAATCTGTTTCTTTTTCTATTATAGCTTGTTTCATTGCGCTCCCGCAATGTGATATCATACAGATTCTATGATTTTTTGTGCATTTCTGACCGGCATCTGCCGCAAACAGAATCAGCCCCGCCGGCGGCGCCGGAGAGGCTGAGCATCAGATCGTTTTATATGCGCAGATTACTGCGGATTCCGCATCCGGTCGCCGACATACCAGTAATCGCAGACGGGGCCGCCGCCCGCGAGCGTATGCTGCCGGTGCAGTCTGGCGTGCATCAGGCGGGCGGTCAGGAAGTCGATGTCACACATGACCGGCAGCGCTTCCAGCAGACCCTCCCGCCGCGCAAAGCTGTTCAGCGGGCATCGCGTGAAATGGTAGTAAAAGCCGTCCCGATGCTTTGTTTCGTCAAAGTTGAAGTCCCATGTCACATCGCGGTACTGCGGATGCTGTCCGAGCCATTCGGCAGAGCGGTACAGCTTCTTCCGCATCGCCCTGACGCCTGCCGGACGGTTCAGATTCATGAACACGCCCATGAGCCTGAGCGGCTTCCACGCAATGACCTCCTCTGAGACAGTGCGCAGCCCCGGAACCGTGATTGCGCCGTCCGCTGCCTTGTACGCGGCCAGAAATACGAAGCACATATAGACATTCGACGCCATCGGGTTGTCCGCGCCGATGTCGTCTGCACGGTTCAGCATCTCTCTGTAGACCGTCTTTGCTTTCTGCATCGTGCGGGCGGCGAATTCTTTGCCGTAATGCCGCTTCAGCGATTTTTTCACAAGGGGTGCCAGCACTGCCCAGTATTTCCCTGTATATTTCAGCATCGGCTCACCACCGGTACACGGCCAGACGGTTGTTGATATTCTTTCCGAAGAATGCAAACAGCTTTCCGCGGATCGAATACTTTTTCATTTCTTCATTGAAGCTGGTTTCGGAAACAAGCTGCATCCGCGGCTCCAGCTCCAGAAGCTCCCTGCCGGATTTCGTGCCCCAGCCGAAGGTCGCGTTCGTGTGCTTGACGGCGTCGTGATGCTTGCCGTGCTTCTCCAGGAACGGCGAATGCAGCTCCGCCAGCAGATAGCCGTGCTCAAAGCAGTCGCAGAGCATATTCAGGCAGGTTTTGTCCTGCTCCTTTGTGAAATACTCCAGCACACCCTCCATGATAATCAGATTCATATCCGCACGCGGAAGCGCCTTTGTCCACGCGCCGTCCAGCGCACTGCCGGGCAGCATGGTGCAGCTCTCCCTGTCCTGATAGACCTTCCGTCTGACGGCGATCTGGTCGGGCAGATCGACATCGTACCAGATCAGCCGGCCGTTGTCCACCTGCGAAAACTTGTCGTCAAAGCCGCATCCCAGATTGACACAGAGCGCGTCAGGGTGCTGCTTCAGCAGCTCGATGATCTGCCTGCGGTACAGAATCGTTCTGGCAATCACGCCTTCATGTGACAGAAACGGATCGTATTTGCTGACATCCACACCGAGCGTGTCGATGATTTCCTTTGCCTTGAGGTCTTTGATTCTCGCGTTCGGACGCATTGTTTCACTTGCCTTGATAGAAAGCGGAATGAGGGCGGTTTCCTGGATATCTCCGAATTTCAGATCCATAATCATGCTCCTTTTTGAATGGATTTGAGTTAGCGTATGCTAATTCCGATGTATATTATAGCATATCTCCCGCCGGATTGCAAGCGTTTTCCGAAAAAAACCCGCCTTGACAAGCCGCGGAATCCTGTGATATACTAAAGGCAACATCGCACAAAGCACGCCTGACGGCCGGAGCCCGGCTGGCAGCTTGACGGCGCATCTGCACCGTCCGCTCTGTGCGGAAATGCCTGAAAATCCTTTCTGTGACGGAGCGTGATGAGATGAATCTGAAAAAAGCCGTCGGATATACCGCGGATGTCCTGATGTATGCCGTCATGGCCGTGCAGCTGCTCTATGCGTTCACCGGGAATACACTGCACGAACTGCTCGGCATCGTCTTTTTCCTCTGCCTGACCGTGCATATCGTCATCAAACGCCGCTGGCTGCGCAGTCTGCGGAACAGCGGAACGCGCCCTCCTGCCCGGCGATTTTTCAACATCGTCACTGTGCTGCTGTTTGTCTGTGTTCCGGTGCTGGCTGTCAGCAGCATGGGCGTCTCACGCACGGTCTTCCCGTGGTTTCCCTATCTCGGCAGCGCCGATCTGCACCGCGATCTTGCCACCGCGGTCCTGACGCTCTCGGTCGTTCACGGCGGTATGCACGGGTATCTGCGGACACAGCACAAAAAGCGCGCCGGCATTCTGATTGCGCTCGGCGCTGCAGCCTCCGTCGCAGCCGGTACGGCGCTCGTCCCGTATCTGAACCGCCATTTCAAAACCGTCCGCATCGAATACGCGGCTGCCGTGCAGGGCGAAAAGCTGCACCCGGACACCAGACCGCTCACCGTATATTTCACGCGCATCGGCAACACCGATTTTGCGCAGAATGTTGATGCGGTATCCGGCGCGTCGCTGCTGCTGGCGGACGGCCGTCTCATGGGCAATACCGAGCTGCTCGCTGACATGGTCGCGGATGCCGTCCCCTGCGATGTGCAGGCCATCACACTGACCGGCGAACACTATCCCTCCGGCTACGGCGCGACTGTCTCTGCGGCCGGCAGGGAGCTGCGGCAGAATGCCCGCCCTGCCATCGAACCGATTGACATTTCCGGCAGTGATGAGATCATTCTGATTTACCCGATCTGGTGGGGCACTGTCCCGATGCCGGTCGCGTCCTTCCTCGAACAGCACGACTGGACGGGCAAACAGCTCCGGCTGATCGCAACGCAGGGCAGCAGCGGATTTGTCAGCAGCACACGCGATATCCGCCGCATGGCCGCGGGCGCTGAGGTCACGGAGCTCGTCAGCATCTACTGCGACGATATCCCGTCCGCCCGTCAGCAGATCACAGACTGCCTGAAATCCATTTATCCGTAATCACACCGGATGCTGTGAATCCGGTTCCCGCACGGAGGACATCATGGAATTGTTTCAATACGGCGACCCGAACGCTTCCGCAGTGCTGATTCAGCCGGTCGATGACCGCGATCTCGCCGGCATCGCACAGGAGGCGGCGGAGATCCGGAAACTGACAGACACGCCGTTCTGTCTGAAAGCCGTCAGAGTGCAGCGCTGGAATCACGAACTGTCTCCGTGGGAAGCACCTGCCGTATTCGGCAGTGAGCCCTTCGGCGGCGGCGCACAGGAAACCCTGTCCGGAATCCGGAGGCTCGCCGCAGACCCGGACAAATCCTGCTATATCGGCGGGTATTCCCTCGCGGGACTGTTTGCGCTCTGGGCGGTGTATCAGACGGATCTCTTCCGGGGCGCGGCGGCGGCATCGCCGTCTGTCTGGTTTCCGGATTTCACCGGCTATATGCAGCAGCACCGCATCCGCTGCCCGCAGGTTTACCTGAGTCTCGGCGACAGAGAGTCCCGCACGAAAAACGCTGTCATGGCGACGGTCGGGGACAAAATCCGCGAGGCATATGCCCTGCTGAACGGACAGGGCGTCCGCTGTGTGCTGGAGTGGAATCCGGGCAATCACTTCCGGGACGCAGAGCTCCGCACCGCAAAGGCGTTTGCGTGGCTGCTGCGCGGACAGTAATCCGTTCTGTTCAGCGACGCGCCGGACAGACATCCTGCCAGAGCAGGCCGCAGCGGCTACAATACCAGAACAGTCTGCCGCTCCGGTACGCCGGCATCGTGAACTGGAAGTCCCACTCCGGATACTGCCGGAACATCATGACGCTGCTGTCCGTGACATACGCCGCAAACGAGATAAAATGCTCCTTGGTCATCGGGTGATCCGCCGTCACATACCATTCACCGCCGATATCCTCGATGTGAAGCTGCTCCTCGGGCTCCGCTCTGCGCGGCTCCGCGGGGGAAAGCCTGCTGCCGCAGCAGGTCACGGACGCGCCGGCGGTCGCCGTGACCAGATTGCCGCACGACCCGCATACATAAAACCTCAGCTTTTTCATATTGCCGTTCTCCCTTTCGTTTCTGACGGTCTCGCCGGTCAGCAGAATCTGCATATCCGTCTCAAAGACCTCTGCGAGCGCCGCCAGCAGCGACACATCCGGACAGCCGCTGCCGCACTCCCATTTTGAAACCGCCTTGTCGCTGACATGAAGACGCGCCGCAAGCTGCTTCTGCGTCAGACCGCGCTGCGTCCGGAGCTGCCGGAGCAGTTCGCCGGTTTTGTTCCGGTTCATCCGATCACCTCTCCCTGTTTGATGACTACATGATATCAGAAAGGCAGCAATTTGTCAATCTACGCTTCGTAGAGCAGATGAAAGGGCGCAGACGCCGGTTTTCGCAGGGCTCTTGATTCTGCGCTGCGGCTGTGTTATAATAGAAACAGCAACGCACAGGACAGCGCAGGAACGCTGTCCGAAACAGAAAGGAGCGACTGCGATGAGCGCAGATTTTTCGGTGACGCCGGAACGGTTCCCGCTGTATGCGCGTGTCCGGAACGATCACGATATTCAGGTTTACATCCAGGAACAGAACAAGTCCATGCACGCAATGGGCTATACCGAGCACAGCTTCGCGCACATCGGCGTGGTCGCCGAGCGCACGGGCTATATTCTGGAGACGCTCGGAAGGGACGATCACACCATTGATCTCGCACTGACCGCCGCGTGGATGCACGACATGGGCAATGTCATCAACCGCATCGATCACTGCCAGACCGGCGCCCTGATGACCTTTTATCTGCTGGATAAAATGGGCTTTGCGGCAGAGGATATCGCGCCGGTGATCCGTGCCATCGGAAACCATGACGAGGGCAGCGGCGTACCGGTCAGCGACATTGCGGCGGCGCTGATTCTCGCCGATAAATCCGATGTCCGTCGGAACCGCGTGCAGGATACGCCGGAGGATTTTGACATCCACGACCGTGTCAACTATTCCGTGACATCCTCTCAGCTCAAAATCAATCAGGAGCATACCGCAATCAAGCTGAAGCTGGTCATTGACACCCGCTACGGCGAAATCGGCGAGTACTTTGAAATCTTTATGGAACGGATGCTGCTCTGCCGTAAGGCCGCCAAATTCCTGAATCTGGAATTTCACCTGATTATCAACGAGCAGACTCTGATGTGAAGAAGCCGGTCTATACGGCGCCGTACGGGACAATGCGACCGCCGGCATCCGCATAAAAGAGCCTCTGCCGGTCTGAATGCCGGCAGAGGCTCTTTCTGTAAATCACAGACTGTAAAACGGCGGGCGGCAGAGGATCAGTCAATGTGTGCCTCGGCGCGTGTCAGCATGAGGTCACGGGGCAGAGCCGCCTGATAGAGCGCATACGGATCGGGGTCGCGGATGGGGCTGCCGTCGTCGCGGAATTCTGTTTTATAATGGGTCACGGATGTTTGTACCGTATAGAGATCTGCGGGCAGCAGTCCCTTCGGTACGGGAATCGCAATGCAGACCGTACACATATCACAGGTCACGCACTCCGGCACATAGTCTGCAAGATCAAGATCAACCCAGCGCTTCTCTGTGCCGTTCGGGTCATGCCCGGTGACATAAGTGAGCCTTCTGACGCCGGCTTCAATGCTGCCGGTGCCGGACTGAAGCGCACAGACAATCAGGTCGTAGTCCGCGAAAAACGCGTCATTTGCAAAGCCGCTGTGCTCGTAAACATAGGTGCAGTCGTCCTCAGCATTGCGCTCCATCATTTGTTTCGTGCTGTGAATCACAAATCCGCCGGCATTCGGCTGCCCGAAAGTCCAGCTTGCATCCTCATACCAGCTTGTCTTCCAGATCTTCGGCTCGACGCGGCACAGAGACTGTGTATCCTCTCTGACAGGTTCCGTGACAAGATCTGTCTGCTCCTTCAAAACCGAACCGACGCTGAGAAGGGTCATGGTCGTCGTCTGTTTCGTGTTCTGCACGGTCTCTGTCGTCGTTCCGGTCATGCTATTCCCGACGGTGCTTCCCGATTCTGTTGCCGAACTGCCGGTGCTGCCGGTCAATCCGGCATCTGACGGCGCTGTCCCGACGGCGGTTCCGTCCGAACCGGATGCGCCGTCTGTCGGACCGGTCACGGATTCGCCCGTCTGCGATTCGCCCGTCTGAGCGGCGGTGTTCTCCTCCGCGGGCGCAGACGCGTCCTGCACAGTCTGAAGGCGCGTTGTCGGAGCCTCTCCGGACGACGCCGCAGGGATGACATCGGGCTTTCCGGCGCGGTGGATCCAGAGCACACCCGCCGTGACAATCACGGCACAGGCCGCAAGGCTTGCCAATGTGCCGATGATGCGGAATGCCGGATGTGTACGCTCCGCAGGCGCAGTCTCAGCAAAGGACATCCCGGCATTGTCCGCGGACAAATCCTCGTTCATCGCCTGCTCGATCAGTGCAGGCTCTATTTCATTCATTGCGTGAATCAAATCCTTGGGTTTCATAGAAAATCCTCCTCTCGCAGCAGCTTTTTGAGGGCATTTCGCGTCCGCATCAGCGTGATTTTCACATTGCTGACGCCGATGCCGTATTTGGCGGCGATCTCCCGGACGGGCATCATTGCGTAATAGCGTGCGATGAACACATTGCGCTGCTTTGCGGGCAGTCCGGCCAGAAACCGGCTGATGACCGCGCCGAGCGCCTTGACCTCGCACTGTGCCGCCACATCTTCGTGACCGGCAAGGCAGTCTGCCAGCTCGTCCAGTGCCGCCGGAATCTGAGAGCCGCCGCGTTTTCCGGCGCGGCTGTGCTCATAGCGGTCAAGAGCGGTGCTTCGCACGGCGGTGAGCAGATAGGCTGTGAAGTAGTCCGGATTTGCCGGGGGGATGGCGTTCCAGACCTTCAGCAGCGCATCGTTGACACACTCCTCCGCGTCCTGTTCATTTCCGAGAATCCGGAGCGCGGTACTGCGGCAGAGTCCGCCGTACTTTGCTTCTGTTTCCCGGATTGCGCGCTCGTCTCTTGCGAAATAGAGCGCGATCAGACCGGTATCCTCCATGCAGCTCCCCCCTTCCTGCTCTATTCTTGTAGACGGAAAACCGGATACAGCGGTTACACTTTTTCTGAAATTTCCTGCGGTATATATATGATAGCATATCCGTCTGCCCGCTGCAAGCAGTCCGCACGCTTTTCTCAATTTTTCTTTTGTGAAATGTAATCAGCGCACGGGAAATCTTGTCTGTTCTTTCAGAAGGGCAAAGCCCGAACATAAAGGAGGACTTCCACATGACGCTCAAACAATCGGCAGCAATTCTGCTGTCTGTTTCGATTCTGACCGGCGCGGCAGGCTGCGCAGACAGCAGCAGTTCTTCCGCAGATCACACAGAGGCGGTCACCGTCTCCTCTGCTGACAGTCAGGCAGAAAGCACAACCGTCACCGCCGAACAGACTGACGCGGAGCCCGGACAGATCACGACCCGCAGCACGACCGTCACGCTGCCCGCTTCGCATCAGGCGGAGCTGCTGCACCGGTTTACCGGCTTCAGCACTGACGGGCAGATCAACAGCATCGTGCCCGCCGGCGGCACCACGGCTGCCGTCTCGATGCGCAGCGGCCGCTGCTTTCTGATCGACCTCAACGGCGACCGCGTGCTCCGCGAGATCACGCTTTCCTCCGACTACGAGCAGGTGATCGGTGTGCGGAAATCCGGCGAAATCATCGGAAAGCAGATGCGCGACGGAAACAGCAGCCTCGTTTTCTATGCGCCGGAGACCGGAGAACCGCGTCAGGCAGAATACAGCGGTTCATGCTGGCAGTTCGTCTATGACCGGGAATCCGATGTGATTTACAGCTACGATGAAAGGCATCTTTACCGCGTCAGCGACGACGGCAGCGAAACACCGGTTTATCAGTTCAGCGAGTCTGATCCGGCTTCCACAGGCATCTGCGGCGCGGCGCCGGAACACGGGGTTCTGTATCGGACCATACGCGACACAGACTCTTTCAGCGGAATCTCCGGCATACTGCTCTCTCTGGACGGCCGGAAGGAATACTGCCGGGTTCCGGACACGGTGTCCAACTACGGACTGACGGCAGCCGGCTTTGTCAGCATGGAGGTCCGTTCAGACGGCACTGACGGGAATTTCTGCAACTGTGCTGTCTATGACACCGGGACCGGAAAGCGTCTGCGTACCTTCGGCGCGAATGACGATCCCATGCCCGCGCTCATTGCCGACCCGGACAGCCGGTATTTCATGATCAACTCGCAAAACGCTCTGCTGCTGGCAGATCCGGAAACCGGAAAGACCGAGCAGCTTGCGATTTCTGAAACAGAAGCTGCCTTTTGTACGCCCTGCTATCTGCCCGATCTCGGTATGTGGCTCTGTGCCGTCACCAATCTGTTCGACGAAAACAGCCCGTCCTCCTTATATGTCATTGACCCCTCACAGGCAGCATTCCGCAGCGATGCACAGCCCCCGTATCTGTTCGGTACGGCAGCCGCCGCGTCGCTCAGCCCTGATGCAGCGGACGAGCGGGCGCTCGCGGACGAAATCGAACGGAAATACGGCATC
>JAFPQL010000192.1 GCA_017414145.1 Oscillospiraceae bacterium
CCATACCGGAGCCGAAGGCAAAGCCCGCTTTTCCGCCCTCCAGCTCTGCAATCAGCTTTTCGAGCGCCTCTCTGGTCGGATTGCCGGTGCGGGAATACTCGTATCCGCGCATCTTTCCGAGGCCGTCCTGCTGATAGGTCGAGGTCTGATAGATCGGCACATTGACTGCGCCGGTGCGTTCGTCCGTGGAAATACCGCCGTGAATCAGGGCGGTTTCTGTATGTTCAAATCTGCTCATCATTGTGCTCCTTATTCGTAATCATAGCCTGCGGTATAGACTGCCGAAAGCAGGCTGACATTTTCAAATGCTCTCATCCGGTCGGTTCTGCCTGCGAAAAACGCCTGCTGTACCCGTTCCGGTGTCAGATATGCGTCAATCTGGAAGCCCAGCCCGTAGAGTGCGCGGGACACCTCGCTGTAGTCATAGCCGCCGCGCATCTGCTCGCCGAGCGATGCCGTGATCTGTTCCAGCCGGCGGACTCTTGCCGGAAAGCTGCCGTGCTTCATCGGGTAATCGAATACAACGGCGCTGTCCGGTGCCGAGAGCGCGGCGATCTGCGAAAGCGTCTCCGAAAAGACATCCAGCGTCAGATAATAGGTCACGCCGAGGATGCTGAAAAAGGTCTTTTTCTGCGGATCAAAGCCCGCCCGCAGCAAAGCGTCCGTCATGCGCTCCCGTTCAAAGTCCACCGGAACGAAATGCACATTCGGCCGGACAATCCACGAAAGCTGCCGGATGCGTTCCCGCTTGTACCGCTGCGTGTCGGGGTGGTCCAGCTCAAAGATTTCAATGTCCGGATCGTCGTTCCGGAAGAGAAAGGTGTCCGAGCCCGCCCCGCAGATCACATACTGGATATTCCCGTGTCTGCGTGCAAAATCATGCAGCCTTGTCTCCGCGAAGCGGATGCGGGACAGCGGAATCGGCGCGATGTATTCGCTGATGATCTGCTCGGCGTCCTCCCTTGAAAACGGTGTGCCGTCCCCGTCAAAGCCGCGGCTGACCAGATCGTACAGCGCATCGTATTCCGCCCGCCCCATGATGTCAAACGCCAGATCGTCGTGAAAAATCCTGTCACTTGTATGAATTGCGTGCCACGCCCTTGCAAAGGCGCAGAGCTTTGCGGTCACGCTCTCCCGTGCTTCAACCATACATTCTCCCTTTCAGTGCATAAAAAGGCGCGGAATGCTCCCGCACTCCGCGCCGCTCTCCGTTCATGAAACATGGAAGATGTGCCGACATCGTCTGGCCGCCGCGTGTGTATGAGACATTCGTATTCTGTTTTCCGTTGTCTGACAACACATCACGCAGCACATCGTCTTCATGGCGGTTTCTCCTTCCTCAGTAATCCTATCGGTTATGTATGTATTGTATCACAGATTGATATAGTTGTCAATAGGCTCAGACGATAATCGGAAACCTGCACAAAAATCTGCCGCCCTGTGCAAACCGCCGTCCAAAAGAAACGCGCTCAGGCTGATCGGCAGACCTGAGCGGAAACACGCCTCTTTTCATTCATTTCTTCCAGCGCAGCAGCCGTTTCTGGAGCCGGTTGAACAGAAATGTCACGGCGATGACGACAATGCCGATCACGAGCAGGCCGGTGATCGTCCGGGTGTAGTCGCCGAAATCCGAGTAATACTTGACATAATAGCCCATGCCGTCGCGTGCGCCGATCATCTCCGCAGAGGTCAGCAGAATGAACGAGACGCTCAGCCCCTGATTGCAGCCGAGGAAAATCTGCGGCAGTGCGGCGGGCAGAATCACCGTAAACAGCATCTCAAACCGCGGTACATTCAGCACCTTCGCGGAATCAATAATCCGCTGATCGACATTCATGACGCCGCTCATCGTGCCGGCAAACACCGGCCAGAAGGTCGCCAGAAAGATGACGAATACCGAAACGGACTGAAAGGTCGGCAGCAACGCAATGCCGTACGGAATATAGACAATCGGCGGAATTGAGCTGAAAAACTTGGAGATATAGGTCGCGGCACCGCCGAGTCTCGCGTTCCAGCCGAGGAACAGTCCGAGCGGAATCGCCGCGGCTGCCGCAAGCAGGAAGCCCTTGACCGTGATGCCGAGCGAGCTTTTGATATTGATGAGGATTTTGTCCCTGTCCTCAGAGAACTGATGCAGCACCCTGCCCGGCGCCGGAAAGAGCAGATCGTTCAGCACATTGTATTTCGCCGTTGCGAGTGACCACACCGTCAGCAGCACATAGATAAAGCCCACGATATCCAGCAGCAGAGAGAGGCTCTCCTGCTTTTTGATGAGCGTGCCAGCAAACAGTGTCACCAGCTCCAGTCCGACCGCAAACGCGATCAGCGCGCCGGTGTGAACCTCCTTGACGGAACGGTCCGGCAGAAGCTGCACCAGCAGCAGAATCACAAACAGCAGATGCGTCACGCGGAGAAAGCGTTTTTTCAGCGTCATATGACGACCTCCTCTCCGCCGATGCGGTTTGCAACATCCTGATAGAGCAGCGAAAGCAGCCGGTTGCGGAAACGCCCGTATTCCTCAGTGGCGACGAGCTCTGCGCGGTTTCTCGGTCTTTCAAACGGCACCTGCACGATTTCGTTGACGGTTCCCGGATGCGCCGTCAGCACGACGATCTTGTCCGAGAGCAGAATCGCCTCGTCAATATCATGTGTGACGAACGCAACGGTCTTGCGGTGCTCAGGGCTGTCGCCCTCCCAGAGGGAGAGCAGCAGCTCCTGCAATACCACGCGGTTTTTCGCGTCGATGGCGCTGAACGGTTCATCCATCAGCAGAATGTCGGTATTCATCGCAAGGGCGCGGGCAATCGCCGCACGCTGCTGCATTCCGCCGGAAAGCTGCGAGGGGTACTTTTTGCCGAATTCCGCCAGACCGACCTTACCCAGAAATTCGTCTGCAATTTGCAGGCGCTCCCTGCGGCTGATATCATGGCGGGTCTGCTTGATGCCGAACGCGATATTCGTGCGCGTGGTCATCCACGGAAACAGCGAATAATGCTGAAAGACCACGCCGCGCTCCCGGCCGGTTCCGTGCAGCGGCTCACCGTTGATCTCCACAGTGCCGCCGGCGGCCTGATACAGCCCCTCCAGCACACTGAGCAGTGTGGATTTTCCGCAGCCGCTCGCGCCGATCACGCTGACAAACTCCCCTGCACCGACGCCGAAGGAGACATCGTGCAGCGCGTTGAACCGCTTGCCGCGTTCGGTATAATCGACCGTCAGATTCCGGATCTCGATTTTATTCGTACTCATTGAAATGTTTCTCCAGTGATTTGTAAATCTCATCGGCATTCTCTGCGAGGATGCTGTCCAGTGCGGCCTTGTAGATTGCGGTGTTATACAGCGGCTCAATGTCGTAGTCCGTGGTATAGCCGAGCTCTACAATGGTATCCTTCAGCGTCAGCGTACCCTTTTTATCGGGGTCGGGGCTGGAAACGCTGTACCCGCCGTAAACCTCTGTTTCGATGAATTCCGCGTCGATGTCAATGTACTTCTTCACATCCGCGACGGTCTTTTCATGATCCTGCTGCGTCAGATGATAGGCCTTGAGAAAGGCGCGCTCCAATGCGGTAAAGGTATTCGGATTTGCCTTGACCGCCGCCGTGGACGCGACCTGCCGGCAGCAGGGCTGATTTTCGAGCGTCTTCTCATGTGCGCAGTAGTAGACGACGCGGTAGCCCTGCGATTTCGCAAGCGAAGCATACGGCGAATACACGGACGCGGCGTCGATGGACGAATTGGAAAGTGCAGCATAGGCATCCTTCTGGCTGTCGAAGTAGACGATATTCACCTTGTCATCGCCCTCACCGATCTCGATGCCGGCGTTTTTCAGCAGAATCTGAAGCTCTGCATCCTGTACGCTGTTCTTGACGGATGCGACATTTCTGCCCTTCAGGATTTCCACGCCAAGTTCGTCCTGATCGGCATACTCGGACTTGATGACATAGCCGTGACCGTTTGTCATGGCGCCGCCGATGATCGTCACATCATGCCCCTGACTCTGGAAGGTCAGCGTCGGCACCGAGCCGATGAACGCGAGGTCGAGCTTGCCGGATTCCAGACCGTTGACCAGCTCGCCGGCGCTGGAAAACTGCGTCAGCGTGACTTTGAGACCCTCCTCCGTGAAATAGCCCTCTTCCGCCGCGACAAACGCAAGCAGATGCGCGGTCGAGTTCAGGTAGCCGAGATTGATCGTATCCTTTTCCGGCGTGCCGGTCTTTGCAGCTTCCGTGCTGCCGGTTTTATCGCAGCAGTCAGAGCTGCTGTCCTTGCAGCAGTCTTTGGTGCCGCCCTCGCAGCAGTCCGGAATTTCGGAGTCCGTGCGGAGCGTCGCGGCGCTGCCGCCTGCCGCGTCGTGATAATTTGCGGACTGATTCAGTGCGCCGCAGCCGGAGAGCAGCGTCAGTGCTGCAATCACGGAGAACAGTTTGATATGCTTTTTCATAATACTCACCTTTCATATATATAATTTCAGAATGCGGACGGAATCGTCACATCGCATTCGCTCTGAAAAGGTGATCCGAACCGTATCTGGTTTCATCGGATTCACTCCCTGTATCTGGTATGCTCCTATCATAGCACATCCGGCGGCCTTTGTCCAATACTGATAGATGATAGGCAGTTATCGGCAAAAGCTATTGAATTGAAAGCCGGCCGGCAGTGCCGGCTGCCATCTCCTAAAGCCCGGCGCGGAGCCCCCGCGGGCAATGACCTAAAGCCCGCCACAGGCGAAAACTAGGCGCAAACGAACTTCGCCACGATTGAGCCATACAAAAACACCGGCGCCGCCATGTATTTCACTGGCAGCGCCGGTTTCTGTAAAATAAGGTATCCGCTTCGAGCAAGCAGACACAGAAAGGGGGACGCCCTCTGTCGCAGGGCGTCCCCCTCTTGCCGCAAGGCGGCAATTCACCCCCTTGCGGAGCTCTTCTTATGCGGGAGTGTTTCGCC
>JAFPQL010000193.1 GCA_017414145.1 Oscillospiraceae bacterium
GACCTCACGCTGAACAACACCCAGCTTTCCCCCACGGGTAACAGCGTGGCGTATATTGCCAAATATGTCGATACCGCATTCATGTCTCCTTATGTCCATACGGGCGACACAGGCAGTGTGAAAAGCTCGCCGCGCCTTCGCCGACGCGCACGGCCCAGTCCTGCTCCAGATATTCCTTCAGCGTCATGCCCTTGTAGATGCTGTTGATGATGGTCGTCAGGCCTGCCGGATGGCAGGAAAGCTCCCAGCTCTCGGCAATCCGCTCTGCGCCGCTGTCCTTTCCGAATTCGTCACGCAGGCGTGTGCCGCCCCAGAGATAGTCCTGAAATGCGGGATACAGCTTTAACGGTTCCATAAGTACCTCCTTCTGACGAGTGAATCTGCAATCCGGAGACTGCGGTCAGCCGTCCGGTAATTCCTGAATCAGTGCATGAAGCTGCCTTGCCGTTCCGATGCTGACACCGGCTGTCGCGGCAAGCTGCTCCGCGGTTGCCTCTTTGAGCTGTGCGCGGGTTTTATAGGTCAGCAGGAGCTTCTGCGCGCGCTTTTCGCCGATGCCCGGCACTTCTGTCAGCGTCAGCGCATAGCTCTGCTTTTTATGCTTCGTTTTCATGTATGTGATTGCAAAGCGGTGGACTTCATCCTGAATTCTGGTCAGCAGATGAAACGCCGCCATATTTTCCTTGACGGAGATTTCGCCGCCGTCCGTGGCAATCGCACGGGTGCGGTGCTTTTCGTCCTTGACCATGCCGAAGAGCGGGACATGGAATCCGGTCTCCCGCAGAATCGGCGCAATCGCCAGCACATGGGTTCTGCCGCCGTCCAGCAGGATCAGATCGGGCAGTACGCCGAACTGGTTTTTCGGCGCGCCGTTTTCGCCGAGATCGTCCCGGCATTTTTCATACTCCGCGATGCGGCGGCGGATGACCTCCTGCATCGACGCGTAATCGTCCTGTCCGTGCTGCTCCTTGACGGAAAAGCGCCGGTATGCCGCCTTGAGCGGTCTGCCGTTTTCAAAGACGACCATGCCCGCGACCATTGCGGCGGAGGAAAGATTGGAGATGTCATAGGACTCGATGCGGACGTGGGGCCTTGGCAGGCCGAGCACTCTGGCGAGTTCTTCGAGCGCCTGCAATTCCTTGCCGGTGCGTCCGGCGGAGAGGGAGAGCTTCTCCGCGGCGTTCTGCTTTGCCTTCAGCACGAGCCGGCGTCTGACGCCGCGCTCCGGCTGCTCCACGGACACATTCCGTCCGGCGCGTTCCGCCAGCAGATCGCGCAGCAGCCCGATTTCTTCGGGAAGGCGCTCCAGCAGAATGACGCGGGGCAGATCGTCGCCGGTTTTCGCGCTGTAATACTGCATGAGGAAATCGCTCAGGAGCTGCTCGGAGAGCACATCCGCGGAAACGGTAAACGAATTCTGGTCGCAGAGGCGTCCGCCGCGGTAGATCAGGACGGAAACGGCCGTTTCGCCGTTTGCCTCCGCCGTGCCGATGACATCGGTATCGGTGCGCACGGCGTCCATGATGTCCTGTTTTTCGCCCGCCTTGCGGATTGCCGCAATGCGGTCCCGGAGCTTTGCCGCCTCCTCAAAGTCAAGACGGTCGGCGGCGGCGGTCATCCGCTGCTCCAGCAGGGAAACGGTGTTGTCTCCGCCGTTTTTGATGAAGCGCACCGCGTCCGCGACGGCTTCGGCGTATTCCTCCTCGGAGATGCTGCCGCGGCAGACGCCCATGCACTGCCCGATGTGGTAATTCAGGCAGGGACGCGCCTTGCGGAAGCTGTCCGGAAAGATTCTGCGGCAGGTCGGCAGCCGGAACATCCGGTTGACCGTGTTGACGGTCTGCCGTGCCGTAAAGCCGCTCATATACGGCCCCAGATAAGTGCCGCCGTCGTCTGCCAGATGCAGCTCGGCGGTAATCCGCGCATAGGGCGGGCGCGAGATCTTGATATAGTGATAGCCCTTGTCGTCCTTCAGCAGGATGTTGTAGGGCGGTTTATGCTGCTTGATGAGGGAGCATTCGAGGATCAGCGCCTCGTACTCCGATGCGGTGACAATGAAGTCGTAGTCATGCACCTGCGAGACCATTTTCGCGGTCTTGACGGTGTGGTCGGGATGGTCGCGGAAATAGCTCGTGACGCGGTTCCGCAGGTTTTTCGCCTTTCCGATATAGATGATCTTCCCCTGCCGGTTCTTCATGATGTAAACGCCCGGCTCGGTCGTCAGGGAGGCCGTTTTCTGCTGCAAAAAGGGCAGCCGCGGATTCTCCGGAATCATCATTCCGCATCCCCGTCCCCGTCAAAGTCGTCAAAGTCGTCCGGATCGTCAAAGTCGTCGTAGTCGTCGTCGGGCGCGTCGTCCTGCACATTGAATTCGTACTCAAACTGCTCGTCCTCGTCGGTCAGCACCTCGTGCTCCTCGGCGCTGAGCTGCCGTGCGGCATCCTTTGCGATCTGACCGAATGTGCGGCGGCGCTTTTCAGGCCGTTCCTGCAGCAGCGGCGATTCCGCAAACATGGTGGAGGTAAAGCTGGTCTCCTCGGCACGGTCGCCGTGGCAGTCCACGCGCACCTCCTCCCGCTGCAGCAGCAGACGCATGGCCGCATAGAAGAAGATATACGCGAACGCGTTGACCAGAATGCTGGCATAGACGCGGTAATGTGCGGCGGCTGTCAGCATTCCGGCGAGGATGATGCCGCAGGTGATGCAGACCACCGCCTGTACGCGCTTGTTCTCCGGCTCAAGCTGGAGCAGCGACAGGCTGACCCCCGCCGAGAACAGCACATGGGCGATGATCAGACCGAGTGACAGTCCGTTGTAGAGGTAAAACGGGTAGATGTTCGGGAACAGTTCAAATTCCATCAGCATCAGCAGCACCTCGATGCTGATGTAAACCGGCATCAGCACCTTCATCAGGCTGCGCGCCCGGATCAGCCGGTCGGTCCACACGACACTCAGGATAAAGAGCGCAAAGCCCATCATCTCCGTCGTGTAGGCGACAAACTCAAAGGGGATGACATACTTGTCCCTGCGGGCGAGGGTGTAGTAATAAATCAGACAGATGACGATAAAGACCACAAAAAGAATATTTGCGATCAGACCGAGCTTCATGCAGTCCGCGAGCGTATAGTCGCGCCTGCGCCAGCCCTGCCGTTCCTCTGCGCCGGTTTCAGCGGCAGCGGCTCTGACCTTCCTGTCCGGCTGATGTTTCGTCTTTGACATGACGGCTGCCTCCCTCCTCCGGCGATGTGCCGGGAATGACGGTATCAGTGTTCGGCCGTTATTGCGGAGAGTGCGCGCTTGCCGATATCGCGGCGGAAGTGGACACCCTCAAACTGCACGCCGGATACCGCGGCATAGGCACTGTCCAGCGCCTGCTGCAGGGTATCGCCCGCGGCCGTGATGCCCAGCACTCTGCCGCCGGCGGTCAGGAACTTTCCGTCCGCAGAGAGCTTTGTGCCGGCGTGATAGACCGAAGCGCCCGCGCACTGACCCTTTTCGTCGAGACCGGTGATTTCCTTGCCGGTCTCGTATTTTTCCGGATAGCCGCCGCTTGCGAGGATGACGCAGGCACACGCGCCCTTCTTCCACGAAATCGGCAGGTCGCCGAGCCGCACTTCCTCTACAGCCTCCATGATGTCGAGCAGATCGGTTTTGAGCATCGGCAGCACGACCTGCGTTTCCGGATCGCCGAAGCGGCAGTTGTACTCGATGACCTTCGGGCCGTTCGGCGTCAGCATCAGGCCGAAGTACAGGCAGCCGCGGAAGGTGCGGTTTTCGCCGTTCATCGCGTGCATGGTCGGCAGGAAAATCTCCCGCATACACTGCTCGGCGATTTCCTTTGTGTAATACGGGTTCGGGGAGACCGTACCCATGCCGCCGGTGTTCTTGCCGCGGTCATGATCCAGCGCCCGCTTGTGATCCATCGAGGAAATCATC
>JAFPQL010000194.1 GCA_017414145.1 Oscillospiraceae bacterium
GTAATCCAGACAGGTGATCTCCGCGTCCGGCATCGTCTGATACTTCCGGTGCGTAAAGACCGCCGTGCCGACCGGTACATCGAGCAGCCTTCCGGCAAATCCGTCCGGAAGAAAGCGCAGAACCTTTGCGGCGATCTCATTGTCGTCCACACCGCTCCAGAACAGCCGGATATACAGCCTGCTCCACCATTTGTCCTGCGTCAGTACATCGTCGTAGATATCACGCGAACCGCGACAGCATCTCCAGTGTCAGAAGATACCGGTCATTGCCCGCCGGGCAGCCCGCCGCAACAGACAGATAGGTTCTGCCGCCGCGTACAAAGGCCGCAATCAGGCAGTTTCCCGCGCCGGAGGTCGAGCCGGTCTTGAGGCCTGCCGCATCCGGACAGTAATAGGCGCTGTCCGGATTCAGCAGGGCATTCGTATTCGTCCAGTCCGCATTCTCGCCCGATACGAAGTACACCTTTTTCCGGTGTGTGCCGGTGATCTCCCGGAGCTCCGGGACGGAAAAGGCGTGATCTGCCAGAATCAGCAGATCGGAAACCGTTGTGTACTGGGCGGCATCGTCCCAGCCCTCGGGCGTCGTGAAATGGCTCTCCGTCATGCCGATTTTGTCAGCGTAGTCATTCATCAGCGCCGTGAAATATGTAACGGCCTCCGCATCCGTCATTGCGGAACCGGGCTGCACCGCTCTGGCGACCGCGACTGCCGCCGTATACGCCGCGTCATTGCCCGACGCCATGAGCATCCCCGTCAGCAGATCGCAGAGCTTCAGTCTGTGTCCGGGCTTGATGAGGCACAGGCTCGAACGCGGCTTCACCAGCTCCTGCTCCGTCCCGACGGTGACCACGGTATCCGGCTCCAGATAATGCAGCGCGACCGATGCCGTCAGGAGCTTGGTCAGACTGGCCGGTGCAATCCGCGCATGGATCCGGTCCGCGTACAGCAGCTGCCCGTCATCGGCACAGGCAAATGCCGCCGCTTTGCAGGCGGGCGCAGATATCTGCACGGCGTTTGCCGGGTCTGTCAGCGCCCGCTTCATCAGACAAAAATCGGTTCCGTCCAGCCGGTCATCGCCGGACAGGTCGGCTGCCTGCCAGTCTGCCGGATGCGTATCCGGAACGGCCAGCAGCCATTTTTGCAGCAGCACCGCGTCCGCGATGTCAAACACACCGTCAGCGTTGACATCGCCCCTGAGCCGGAACCCCACCGCACGCGCCGGCACGGCGGGCAGCAGCCCCGCAGTCAGCAGCAGCGCCAGCACGGCGGATGAGGCCTTTCGCAGCTTCACGGATTTCCCCCGCATTTACGGAAGCAGCGCCTGCAGCGCGGCATTCTGTTCAGGGGTCAGCTCCTGCATTCCCGTCACATAGCCGTTTCCGAGATACGGCTGATAGTGGATGCTCTGCAACACGGTGCCGTCCTTCAGCCGGAGCGTGATCGCGTAATCCGTCCTCGCAGGGGCGTCCGGATCTGCCCGGTAAGCCGCCCACGCATCCGTCAGCCACTGCGGCGTGCCGATGTGCGCCGGCAGTCTGCTGTAATCTTCGGGCGTCAGCCGGCACAGCAGGTCATACACCGCCCTGACCTTTGCGGCATCGGTCAGGGTATTCTGCACGGCGGGAACCATTCTTCCGCTGTTGTCCGGCACGGTGATCTGATAGGAGATCTGCTGAATGTCGCCGGCGCTCTGCACATGATAAAACGCAAGTCCGCTGCGGAATCCCGCATCGGTCCGGATGATGTCCGAACAGAACAGGCTGCACTGCCCGCCCTTTTTCACGATGATGAATGCCTTGTTTTTGCCGAAAGGCGCGTAATAGTAAACATCCGCGCCCGCAATCGCCGGCTCCTGCGATTCCGCCGCACCGCCCTGATAGTCTGTGCTGCTCACTTCCGTGATTTTTCCGATATATCCGCCGAAATCGCTCTGACTGACCGATGCCGGAATCCCGTTTGCGGCATACTCCGCCGTGCTGAGCTGACGGTAAAAGCCGTCCGCGGTCCGGACATCCACATGATGCACCTCATCGTCGCCGAAGGCGTCCGAATCCGGATCGACGGTGGCGGCAAACGGCGTATACACACCGGAACCGACTGACACGCCGCCCTTTTGCCCGCCGGTTGTCCGCGAGTTGTCCGGCGCATCCGTCACGGTCTGTGCCGTTGTCTGAGCCGTCCGGCTGACGGGGGCGGTCTGCGCGTCCGTGCGCGGTGTCGCGGCGTCCGTTCCGCCTGTATCCTGCGCCGGTGTGCGCTGTGCGCCGGAATCCTGCACCGCCGCCGTCACGGTTTCGCTGTCACCGGTTCCGGTTGCCGCCGTACTGTCCGCTGCCGGGTTCTCCGGCGCTGTGCTGTCGGTCCGGACGCTTGTCTGCTGAACCGCTGCGGAACCGGCAGGCAGACCGGCGGGCTGATGCGCCCGATAAAATGCCGCCGAGCCGATTGTGATGACAGCCGCCGCCGCGACCGAGCCGAACGCATAAATCCCGCGTCTGACACGGATGTGCTTCGGCAGAGCGTTCGCATCCGCCTCCCGGATGAGGTCATCGTCAATGTTCCCGACTGCTTCGAGGAATCTGAGTTCATTCATAATCGTACCCTTCTTTCTGCAAAAAGGCTTTCAGCTTTTTTCTTGTCCGGAAGAGAGCGGTCGCAACCGTTTTTTCCTTCATCCCGTACTGCGCGGCAATCTGCGAGAGCGAATCGCCGTACCAGTACCGCCGTACAAAGACTTTCCGGTGCTGTTCGGTCTGACTCCGCAGAAAGCGGCTGACGGCATCCGCGAGCAGGCCGTCCGCGATGCTGTCGTCCGCCTTTGCGGGGACGCAGTCCGCGATTTCGTCCAGCGGAACGGCTGCTGCGGGATTCCGCTTTCCTGCCGTGTTGTATTTCAGCCGGTTGATTGCGATATTCCGCACAATGCGGCAAAGATATGTCCGGAGATCGTCCGGACTGTCCGGCGGAATGTTGTTCCAGATCTCGTAATAGGCTGTGCTGACGCATTCCTCCGCATCCTCGCGCTGAGACAGGAAATTTCCCGCGACATACAGGCACAGCTTCTCATACTTCTGCTTCAGCTCCGCGATTGCACGCTCGTCTCTCCTGCGGAACAGGTCTATGATTGATGCATCATCCATCGGATAAGCCTCCTTCCGTGAGGCATTGAGGTCCTCTGCCTATACAGTCAACTTTTCCCCTGCAATGATTTCACTCTCCGCAAAATTTTTCTGCTGTCTCAGGGAATTATAGCATATCTGCGGCAAAACTGCAAGCCGCAGCACAGCAAAGGCAGGCAAAACAGCAGACACCCCTTGACAATCAAATGAAATCATGTTATAATTATGATACAGAAAGTCTGTTCACGAAAAGTTTACAGGCAATTTTTTCAAAGGGGTTGACAGGAATGCTGCGGTCTGATATACTCAAGACAGACAGACAGAC
>JAFPQL010000195.1 GCA_017414145.1 Oscillospiraceae bacterium
CATGAAAATCCGGAGAGCGCCGCACAGGTCTGGATTGCGCTGGCAGCGCTGGACATCTCCCCGCTGACGGATGCGCGTTTTGTCAGGAACGGCCGCACGCTGCTGGACGCGATCAGGCAGTTTTCCCGCGGGGACGGTCAGTATGCGCATCTGGCGGACGGGCCGGTCAATGCAGCCGCGACGCAGCAGGTTTTTCTTGCGCTGACGGCGGAGCAGTGCCGGCAGGCGGGGCGGTATTTCTATCTGCCGGACGGATTCCGCGCAAAGACGCAGCCCGCTGTTACGGCGCCGACAACCGTCCGGACGGATGCCTCGCAGACTGTGCCGCAGACGCGGACAACGCCTGACCGGACGGCGGATGCACGCACATCCGGCACAGCGAATCAGACGGAAACGACTTCCCGTGCCGCGGAGACGACTTCCCGTACAGTCTCTGACACGGACGAAAGAACGGATATGACGGCAGCGGATTCCGCATCCTTCGGGACGACCTCCGCTTCGGCGGCGGCCGGGGTGACATCCGGTCAGACACAGTCCGGCACGGGCGCCGCGCAGATTGTGCCGAAGGGAACCTCTGCCGGCAGACGGTATCCGTACCGCATCCCGATGACAGTGGGCATTGCCGTGATTTTCACCGGATTTGCAGTCTTTTTCCTGATTCGCGGAAACCGGAGCGCCAAGACCTATCTGACGATGCTCGGCATCTGCGGTGCGCTGACGGCGGGCGTCTGGCTGATTCGCGTCGAGCTGCCGGACAGCTATTATCAGCCGCAGACCCGCAGCGGCGGCGGCACCGTGACGATGGAGATCCGCTGTGATGTGATCTGCGGAATGGCGGGCAGCGAGCGGTTTCCCGCAGACGGCATTCTGCTGCCGGAAACGGCATTTGAAATTGACGAGAATGAAAATGCCCTGACGCTGCTGTATGACGCCGTGCGTGCCTATTCGATGCAGATTGAGGTGGACGGCGTGTCCGGCGATGTCGTCGAAACGGCATATGTCCGCGGCATCGCGTCGCTGTACGAGTTTGACTTCGGCGATCTCTCCGGCTGGACCTATCTGGTCAACGGCGAGCGTCCGTCCGTCGGCTGCGGCGCCTATACGCTGCACGACGGCGATCAGGTGGTCTGGGCGTATACGGTTTCCCTGTGACGGGGGGACACTGTTTCCGATATATCAATACACTATTATATATTGGGATTCTTAAGGGCCGCTGGCCCTTAAGCGGGGTTTGGGGCAGCGCCCCATTATAAATCCATCGGAGATACCGCTGAAAAGGAGGCGTGTCATGCGCAGCTTTGCCGAAATGAATCCCGCCGCGGTAACGGTGCATCTGCTGCTGACCGCCTGCATCACGATTTTCTGCATGGAACCGGTGCTGCTCGGCATTTCCCTGCTCGCGGCAATCGTCTTTTATCTGATGAAAAACGGCACCGCGCACCGCAGCTTCCACATCTTCGCGCTCGGCGTGCCGGCGCTGTTCGCGGTACTGAATCCGCTGTGGAATCAGCACGGCACGACGGTGCTGTTTGTCATCAATCACCGCGCCTATACGGCGGAAGCCCTCTGCTACGGCGGCGTGACGGGCATCCGGCTGGCGGCGGTGCTGTACTGGTTCCGGCTGTTTTCAGAGCTGACGGACAGCGAAAAGCTCTTTTATCTGTTCCGGTTTCTGTCGCCGCGCATCGCAATGGTGCTGTCTATGGCAATCCGGAATCTGACGCTGTACCGCGAGCAGATGAAGCGGATTCAGCAGTCGCAGAAGGCGCTGGGGCTCTACCGCGAGGCGCATCTGATCGACGATATCAGAGGCGGCGTGCGCATCTTTTCCGTACTGCTGACATGGGCGCTGGAAAACGGCATCATCACGGCGAATTCCATGTCTGCACGCGGATACGGCACCGGCCGCCGCACAAGCTATGCGACCTTCCGCTGGCATCTGCGGGACATCGTGCTGCTCGGCATTTCGCTGATTCTGGCAGCCGTCAGCATCCGGACGGTGGCCGCCGGCGCGATGCACTGGGAGTTTTATCCGGTGCTGGACCCGCCGGCACACGGGCTGTTCTGGTTTGCCGGCATCGCGGCCTATCTGCTGCTGAGTCTGCTGCCGGTCATCTATGAAGGAAAGGAGATGCTGACATGGTATCGCTTGCGTTCTCGCATCTGACGGCAGTATATCCGGAAGCGGAACAGGCCGTGCTGCGCGATGTGAGCTTTTCGCTCGATGCGGGCGAATTTGCGGTTCTGTGCGGCGCAACCGGCTGCGGCAAGACGACGCTGCTGCGGTTTGCGAAGCGGGAGCTGACGCCGCGCTGTACCCATACAGGCACAGTGCGCTTTTGCGGTACGCCGACCGAAGCGCTGGATGCCCGCACCGCGGCGGCGCAGATCGGCTTTGTCATGCAGCATCCCGATCAGCAGATCGTCACGGACCGCGTCTGGCATGAGCTGGCGTTCGGGCTTGAGAATCTCGGCGTGCCGCAGGCGGTGATCCGCCGCAGAATCGCGGAAATCGCGTCGTATTTCGGCATGGAGGATTGGCTCAATCAGGACCCGTCATCGCTCTCCGGCGGGCAGAAGCAGATTCTGAATCTCGCCTCGGTGATGATTATGCAGCCCGCGCTGCTGCTGCTCGATGAACCGACTGCGCAGCTTGATCCGCTGGCTGCGGCGGACTTCCTGACGACGCTGCAGCGGCTGAACCGCGATTTTTCCGTGACGATTCTGCTGGCGGAGCACCGGCTGGGCGAGGTGATCCCGATGGCGGACCGTCTGCTCATCATGGACGGCGGTGCCCTGACTGCGGACGGCAGTCCGCGGGATGTGCTGGCGGGACTGCCGGAGGATGCGCCCGTCATGGGCGGGATGCCCGCGTCCGTGCGGTTGTTCCGCGCCGTCGGGGGCAGGGGAAGGTGTCCGCTCTCTGTCAGCGATGCGCGCCGCACGCTGATTCCGCAGTTCCGCAGCGAGATCCGTTCGCTGCCCGAACCCGCGCCCCGTCCCGAAACCGCACCGGCGCTGGAATTTTCCGGCGTGTACTTCCGCTATGCGCGCCGTGCCGCGGATGTCCTGTCCGATCTGAGCTTTACCGTGCAGACCGGAGAATTTTGCTGCCTGATCGGCGGAAACGGCGCCGGCAAATCCACGGCGCTGTCACTGGCGGCCGGCGTACATCGCCCCTATGCCGGAAAAATCCGCGTATTCGGCAAAAAAATCGAGGACTATCAACAGCGCACGCTGCATCGGGAATGTGTGACGCTGCTGCCGCAGGATGTGCAGACCGTATTCCTCAAAAATACCGTTGCGGAGGAGCTTTCCGAGATCGACCGGGCATATGCCGAAGCACTCTCAGACTTCCCGTTTGACCTCAGCCCGCTCCTGCCGATGCACCCGTACGATCTCTCCGGCGGGCAGCAGCAGATCGCCGCGCTCGCAAAGGTCATGCTGACAAAGCCGCGGCTGCTTTTGCTCGACGAGCCGACCAAAGGACTGGATGCACAGTCCAAAACGATGCTGGCGGATGTGCTGCACGGTCTGACCGCGCAGGGTGTGACGCTGCTGGTTGTGACGCATGACATTGAATTTGCCGCGGAGCACGCCGACCGCTGCGGCTTTCTCTCGCAGGGAACGCTGATTTCGTCTGACACGCCGCGCCGCTTCTTCTCGGAGAATGTATTTTATACAACGGCGGTCAGCCGCATGACCCGCGGCACCTATGACGGTGCGGTCACGCTGGCGGATGCCGCCGCCCTCTGCAAATTGAACGGCAGAGAGGAGACTGCGACATGATCGTGCTGAAAAATGCGAAGCTGCGCGGCATTTTGCGGACTGCGCTGCCGTTTCTCATCATGCCGGCGATCATTCTGGTGACGGCGCTCGGCTGGCGTGCGGAGCATTACGCATTGGTCAGCTTTGTCATGGTGCTGCTGGCGCTGCTGCTCTTTTTGTCCGGATTTGAGAAGCGGGAGCTCGGCACGCGCCGGATGATTCTGGTGTCGGTCATGACGGCGCTGTCGGTCATCGGGCGGCTGCTGCCGCTGCTGAAGCCGATCACTGCGCTGACGGTTCTGTCGGCGATGTATCTCGGCAGCGAAGCGGGATTTCTGGTCGGCGCGCTTTCGGCCGTGCTGTCGAATTTTGTCATGGGGCAGGGGCCGTGGACGCCGTTTCAGATGTTCGCGTGGGGCATCATCGGATTTCTGGCGGGACTGCTCGCAAAGCCGATGCAGCGCTCCAGACTGCTGCTGCTCTGTTACGGCGCAGTCTCCGGTCTGACCTATTCGCTGCTGCTGGATATCTGGACGGTTGTGTGGACATACGGCGAATTCACGCTGCGGGAG